>DASSMZ010000115.1:0-3509 GCA_035688325.1 Gaiellaceae bacterium | reverse complement strand
GTCGTTCGTCTGCACGTAGATCCGATCCATCGTTCCCTCCTGCGACCCCTCGATTGTCCCCGATCAGTCACGTGAGGGCCAAGGGCGTTACGCCCTACTTGCGGGTGACGGCGATCAGGATCGGGACTAGCCGGCGGCCGGTCCCGGGCCGGAGGACGGTCACGTACGCCGTCGTCGGCGAGAGTGCCGTCGTCCAGAGCACCTTCGCCGTCAGCCGCGGCTTCGACGGGCACGGCACGCGCTCCCCCTGCTGGCTGTACCCCGGGTCGTGTCCCCGGTCCTGCCCTGCCAGCGGGCCGATGCGGTAGAGGACGCGGTCACGGCCCCCCTCGCGGGCGGGGCCGAGGACGAGCTCCTGTGCGCACCGGGACGAGCGGACGTAGAGCAGCTGGCCGTCCAGCAGCGACGGGTTGAGCAACTGGTCGTCGCGGGAGGAGCGCAGCACGAGCCGCTTGCCCGAGGTGGCGTTGACGGCGGTGATCCAGCTCAGGTCGCGGGACGAGCGGCTGAAGGCGACGAGGTCGACGCCCAGCGCGGGGCGCCCGAGGGTCGCGGGCTGCTTCACCTTCACGACCACGCCGCCCGGACCGGTCGTCCCCACGGGGCGTACGCCGATCTCGGTCGCGGTCCTGTACGCGAGCCAGCTCCGTGAGACCGCGAGCTTCGTCACGCCGGGGATCGTGTCCTGGACAACCGGCGCGAGCGTCGTCCGGTCGGCGACCGTCACGAGCGCGCCGTCGTGCCACGCGACGAAGGTGCCGCCCACCGCCGGGTCGTTGCCGGGCAGCTGCGTGATCGTCCCGGCGCGGTCGAGGAAGCCGCCGACGCCGGGCCGCTGCCAGGCGAGGTCGGTCCCGACGGCGCTCGGGTCGTTCGCCGGGAAGGCGATCGTGCCCGCCGCTCCGACCGAGCCGGCGAAGAGGGCGACGAGCAGCGAGGCGGCCACCAGGACACGCAGCAGGCGCTGCCCGCGCGGCCGCTCGGCGAGCACGGTCTCGCCGCCGCGCGCGGCGAGCACGAGCACCGGCAGCGCGCGTCCGGCCGCGAAGGCGGCGGCGATCGCGAGCGACAGGCGGACGTCGCCGAGGGCCAGGCTGAGCGCCGGCAGGGCCCACGCCGCCGTCGCGGGCACGTAGGTGGTGAGGCCGGTTCCGAGCAGCAGGCCGTAGAGGAAGAGCGCGCGCGGCAGCGGCATCTCCCGCCGCCACGGCTCGGGCACCTGGAAGCGGATCTGCGGGCGCACGCGCAGGCCGAGGGCGTCGCTCGCGACCGCGATCGCGCCGAGCGCCACCGCCGCGAGCACGACGGCGTGGCCGCTGACGGCGGCGCCGATCGCTCCCAGCGCGGCGAAGACGGCTGCCGCGCCGAGCGCGATCCCCGCGGCGAAGGCGGCCCCGGCCGGTCCTCGATGGCGTGCGGCACGCACGGTGCCGACCATCGAGAGGCTTCAGGGCGACCAGGCGCCGGCGAGGCCGACGAGCAGCGCGGTCAGCGCGAGCGCCGCCGTCAGCACTTGATGTTCGTGTCGTAGTACATGACGCAGAACACGTGGCGGCCGCTGTAGCAGTAGCCCGTGAGCGCCGCGTCGCCGTTGATCCTCGTGCCCGTGTAGCCGCAGCAGTCGACGAGCTTGCGGACGTGGCCGCCGCAGCAGCGGTACCACGCGCCGTCGATCTGCCCGCGGAAGCCGAACTCGCGGCCGGCCTTCTGGCACACGCGCGTGCGCGGGGCGGGAGGCAGCGGGTTCCCGTCCGGGTCGAGCAGCAGGTGCCCGCGCGCGTCGATCGGGCGGCCGAGCTTGTCGATCGGGCGGCCGAGGTCGTCGATCGCGTGCCCGTCGGCGGCTCGCAGGGGAAAGCCGTTCGCGTCGATCCGCGGCAGTCCCGTCGGGTGCGGGCACGAGCCCGTCGTGTAGATGTGGCCGCAGAAGTGGTAGGCCTCCGCCTTCTGCGCCCGCACCGCCTCGAGCACGAAGCCGCCGCCGGCGACGGCGAGGAGCGCGCGGCCCGTGCGGGCGAGGAAGCCACGCCGCGAGCTCGCTTCGGCGACGCGTTCGCTAAGCACCGACGAGCGACTCGAGCTGGTAGAGGGAGTTGAACGTGCCCTTCGAGAGCACGATGCCGTCCGCGTCGAGCACGACCGCGTAGGGACTGCCGGGAACGGCGAGCGCGTGCCAGGCGTCGGCGTCGTCGTGCTCGTCGAAGGTCACGAGCTCGACGCCGGGGTCGTTCGCGAGCAGCCGCAGCGACGGCTCGAGCGCGGCGCACAGCGAACACCCGCGGGAGGTGAAGACCGCGACCTTGAGCGGGTCGTCGCGCTCGAAGCGCTCGACGAGGGCGACGCGGCCGCCGAGCTCGGGGCCCTCGTGGTCGAGCGAGAGCGCGGCCTGCGGCGCGACCGCCAGGCGCAGCTCGCCGACCTCGCGCGCCAACGCGAGCAGCACGACGGCGAGCGCGGCGACGCCCGCCAGCGCGACTCCGAGGCCGAGCGCGAGCCAGGCGTCGGTCGAGAGCTTCGTGTCGGGCAGGAACGGCAGCGCCGCGAAGGCGGCTGCGAGCGCCGTCGTCCGAGCGACCCCCCACCAGCCGATCCGGCCGCGCCCGCCGAAGCAGCCGCACGGCGCGCCCGCGCGGCCGCGGACGATCGCGACGACCTGTGCGAGCGCGAAGCCGGCGAGGAGCGCCGCGGCGGCAAGGGCCGCGTCGACGTCCAGCAGCACGGCGACGGCGAGCCCGACCTCGGTGACGATCGTCGCGATCCAGGCGGCGGTGCGGAGCCGCGCGTGCTCGATCCCGTAGGAGCGGAGCGCATCGCGAGCCGAGCCGCCGGCACGTGTCTTCCCGGCCGCTGCGAGCAGCAGCACCGCGGCGAGCACGAACTGGAGGAGACCCACGACCGTCAAGCGAGGCGTGAGGATACGCGAGCGGTTCTACGTTCGCGAGGGCGGGTTCGAGCTCTACGTCGGCGACGCGCACCTGACCTGCTTCCGCCGCTCGCGGACAAGGCGCTGACAGGCGCTACCGGTCCTCCTGCCCCCACGGCTCGCCGTAGGCGTTCAGCAGCTCGAGGAACGGCACCGCGTCGAACGCCTCGGGGCCGAGCACGCCGGCACCGTTCCAGCTGCCGTTCGCCAGCAGCTCGAGCGCGACGACCGGGTTCAGGGCCGTCTGCAGCACGACCGCCTGCGAGCCGTACTCGCGCATCGCGTGCTCGTTGTCGGTCACGTGGTAGAGGTAGGTCGCGCGCGGCCGGCCGTCCTTGCCGGTGCCGGTGACGAACGTGCCCGCGCAGGTCTTGCCGTGCATGCGCTCGCCGAGCGTCGCGGGGTCGGGCAGCGCGGCGGCGACGACGTCGCGCGGCGCGACCTCGACGTCGCGCACGCGGATGCGCTCGGTCGAGTCGAGCCCGAGCTTGTGCAGCGTCTTCAGCACGTCGATGAACTCCTCGCCGAGCCCGTACTTGAAGGTGACGCGGCGGCAGTCGACCCAGCGCGGGACGAGCACGACCTC
>DASSMZ010000101.1:0-23419 GCA_035688325.1 Gaiellaceae bacterium | reverse complement strand
GTGCTCGCGCTGGAGCAGGGCGACACCGTCGGCGCCCAGCGCGTCGAGGTCATGGCCTAGCGGTCTTGGCCGCGTAGGCGAAACAGAGGAGGCCCACCAGCGGGATCGCGATCGCGGCGCCCGCGAACACGCTCCGCGCGGCGGCGACGGCGAAGCTCGGCGACACGAGCACGAGCCCGGTGGCGTGTGCGCCGCGGTGGACGAGCGAGATCAGGCCGCTCACGCGGCCGAGGTGCGAGTCGGGGATCTCCGTCTGCGCCGCGGACTGCGTCAGGACGAGCGCGGATCCCTGCCCGGCGCCCGCGACCAGCGCTCCCGCGAGCGCGGGGCCGAGCGAGTGGGCGAGCGCGAGCAGCGCGTACGCCGGCAGGTAGGCGCACCATGCGAGCAGGCTCAGCCGGGCCTTGCGCCGCACGCGTCGCCGCGCCAGCACGATCCCGGCGCCGATCGAGCCGAGCGCGTAGGCAACGATCAACAGGGAGAACCTCGCCGCCCCGCCGTGGAGGCCGCGCCGCACGAGCTCCGGCACGCCGACGATCCACGTCCCCGAGGAGATCGTCACCGCGACGCCGAGCGCGACGACGGCGGCCGTGAGCCACGGGTGCGGCCGCAGGATCGTGAAAGCCTCCCGGATCCGCGGCCGCTCGCCCTCGACGTTTACGCCGCGGTCGAACCCGCGCAGCCCCGCGAGCAGGAGCGCGGAGAGCGCGAACGATGCGGCGTTGATCGCGAAGAAGGCGCTCAGCGGGACGAAGGCGAGCAGTGCGGCGGCGATCGCGGAGCCGCCGAGCCACAGGGCGTCGGCGCTCGCGCGGACGAGGGCGTTCGCCGCCTGTACCGATTCGCGCCCGGCGAGCACGGGCAGCACGGCGCCGTAGGCGGGGTCGAAGTAGCTGGCGCACGTGCTCAGCACGAACGCGACCGCGGCGAGCGACCACAGCGGCAGGCCGCCGGCGAGGCCGGCGATCGCGACCGGCACGAGCGCGGCCGCCCGGACGACGTCGGCGCCGACCATCAGCCGCCTGCGCCCGGCGCGGTCGGCGAGCGCGCCGCCGTGGAAGCCGAAGATCAGCGCCGGGACGCTGTCGGCGAGCCTCACCGCGAGCACGCCGAGCGGCCCGCCGGCGAGGAGCGCCGCCCACATCAGCGCGATGTACTGGAACGCGTCGCCGAGCTCGCTCGTGACGACCGCGAGGTAGACGCGCCGGAAACCGGGCCGGTGGAGAAGGGCGACCGCGCCGGCAGACGGCAGCGCCTCGAGCGCGATCGCTTCCTCGGGCGCGGCGGTCACCGGATCTGCCACACCCACTACCCTTGCCGAAATGCCCGCCTTCGAAGATCTGGTCGACGAGCTCGAGCGCTCCTATGTCGACACCCAGGAGCGGCTGAGCGACCCCGCCGTCTACAACGACCACCGCGAGGCGGCCGAGGTCGGCCGGCGCCTGAAGGAGCTCGAGGGGCCGTACAAGCTCGCGCAGGAGTGGCGCTCCACGAACGACGACCTCGAGGCGGCACGTGAGGACGGCGACCTACGCGAGCTCGTGCCCGAGCTGGAGGAGCGGCTGGCGGGCCTCGAGGAGGAGCTCAAGCTCGCGCTCGTCGAGAGCGACCCGGCCGACCGCAAGGACGTGATCCTCGAGATCCGGCAGGGCGTCGGCGGCGACGAGGCGGCGCTCTGGGCGGCCGACCTGTTCCGCATGCTCACGCGCTACGCGGAGCGGCTCGGCTACAAGGTCGAGCAGCTGGAGGCCAGCGGCAACGAGGCCGGCGGCTTCAAGGAGGTCGTCTTCGCGGTCAAGGGCGACGGCGCGTACTCCGTCTTCAAGTGGGAGGCCGGCACGCACCGCGTCCAGCGCGTCCCGGAGACCGAGTCGCAGGGGCGGATCCACACGTCGACCTCGACCGTCGCCGTCATGCCGGAGGCGGAGGAGGTCGAGGTCGAGCTCGACCCGAACGACCTCAAGATCGACGTCTACCGCTCGACCGGCCCCGGCGGCCAGAGCGTGAACACCACCGACTCGGCCGTGCGCATAACGCACGTCCCGACGGGCATCGTGGTGGCGATGCAGGACGAGAAGTCGCAGCTCCAGAACAAGACCAAGGCGCTTCGCGTCCTGCGCGCTCGGCTCTACGAGGCCGAGCGCGAGCGGAAGCAGGCGGAGGAGGCGGCGACGCGGCGCTCGCAGATCGGCTCCGGCCAGCGCGCCGAGAAGATCCGCACCTACAACTTCCCCGAGAACCGGGTGACGGATCACCGCGTACACCTGACCGTGCACCGGCTCGACAAGATCCTCGAGGGCGAGCTCGACGAGTTCTCGGAGGCGCTGGCCGCCGACGACCGCCGCCGCGCCCTGGAAACAGCGTCCGCGTGACGCTCGGCGACGCGCTTGCGCGGGCGAGCGCGCGGCTTGCCGCAGCGGGTGTGGAGTCGCCGCGGCTCGAGGCCGAGCTGCTGCTCGCGCGGGCCTGCGACGACTGCGCGCGTGCCCTGCTCTACGCCGAGCTCGACCGGGAGATGACCTCCGAGCAGATCGGCGCCTTCGACGCGAACGTCGTCCGGCGCGAGCGGCGCGAGCCGCTGGCCTATGTGCTCGGCGAGTGGGGCTTCCGGCGGCTGACGCTCAAGACCGACCGGCGCGCGCTGATCCCGCGGCCGGAGACGGAGATCGTGGTCGAGCGCGCGCTCGACCACATCGACGGGATCGCGGAGCCGCAGGTGCTGGACGTCGGCACCGGCACCGGCGCGATCGCGCTCGCGATCGCGGACGAGGTGCCGGGGGCGCGCGTGACCGCGATCGACGTCTCGTCCGATGCGCTCTCGCTCGCACGCGAGAACCTGGAGCTGACCGGGATCGACGGCCGCGTCCGCCTGGTCGAGCAGGACCTGACGAGCGGTCTCGGCGACGGCGACTTCGACCTCGTCGTCTCGAATCCGCCGTACGTCGAGCCCGACGAGCTGCCGACGCTGCAGCCGGAGGTGCGCGACTGGGAGCCGCACGTCGCCCTCGTCGCCGCGGGCGCCACCGAGAGGCTCGCGGCCGCGGCGCGCGAGGCGCTGCGGCCCGGCGGCTGGCTCGTGCTCGAGACCGCCGCGGGAGCCGGCGAGCGCGTGGAGCGGCTGCTCTCGGAGCTCGGCTTCGACGAGGTCAGGATCACGCCCGATCTCGCCGGGAGGGACCGGGTGGCGGAAGGGCGATGGAGCGGCTGACGACGGCGGACGGGCGTGCGCTGACCTATCGCCGCATCGGCTCCGGGCCCACCGTCGTCTGCCATCCGGGCGGGCCGGGCTTCTCGTCGCGCTACCTCGGCGACCTCGCCGGGCTGGGCGACGAGCTCGAGCTGATCCTGCTCGACCCCCGCGGCACGGGCGAGTCCGACCCGGCGCGCGACGCGCGCGGGTACCTGATCGAGGACTACGCGGAGGACCTCGAGGAGCTTCGCGAGCACCTCGGCCTGGAGCGGCTGACGCTCTTCGGGCACTCGCACGGCGGGATCGCGGCGATGGAGTATGCGGCGGCGCGGCCCGAGCGCGTCGAGCGGCTGATCCTCGCGAGCACGCTCCCGCGGCACGGCTCCGACCAGGAGGCGGCGATGCAGGCGGCGATCGAGCTGCGCGCGTCCGAGCCCTGGTACGACGATGCCCGCGAGGCGCTCGAGGCCGAGGCCGCGGCGGACTTCGGTGACGGAGCGGAGCTGATGAACCTCTGCCGCCGGATGATGCCGCTCTACTACGCGCGTTACGGGGAGCGCGAGCAGGCGCACACCGCGTCGCTCGACGGCGACTCGGTGTGCGTCGACGCGACGCGGCAGTGGGAGGCGGAGCTCTGGGAGCACTTCGACCAGCGGCCGAAGCTCGCGCGCATCAGCGCGCCGACGCTCGTCGTGACGGGCGCCGAGGACTTCATCGCCGGGCCCGCAGCACAGGATTTCGACGCGCTGCCGAACGCGCGACGCGTGGTAATCGACGGCTGCGGGCACATGATCTTCGTGGAGGCGCCGGACCAGTTCCGCGAGGCCGTGCTGTCGTTCCTCGGCGTGGGGGCGGCCGCCTGATCGAGCACGCCGTCGAGGCGTTGCGCGAGGGCCGCCCGGTCGTCCTGCCGACGGACACGGTGTACGGCCTCTGCGCCGACCCTCACCGTGAGGAGCCGGTGCGCGAGCTCTACCGGATGAAGCAGCGGCCGGTCGAGCAGCCGACCGCGCTGCTCGCGCGCGACGTGGACGTCCTCGTCGAGCTCGTGCCCGAGCTGACCGGCCGCGCCGGCGCGCTCGTCCGCGCCCTGTTGCCGGGGCCGTTCACGCTCGTGCTGCCGAACCCGGCGGAGCGCTTCCGCTGGCTCACCGGCTCGACGCCGGACCGGATCGGCGTGCGCGTGCCCGAGCTGACGGGTCCGGGCGCCGAGGTGCTCGCCCGGGTCGGCGCCGTGGTTGCGACGAGCGCGAACCTCCGCGGCGGTCCGGAGCCCACGCGACTCGACGACGTGCCGGTGGAGATCCGCGCCGGCGCGGCGGCGATCGTCGACGGCGGCGAGCTGCCGGGCACGCCGTCGACGGTGCTCGACCTGACCGGCCAGGAGCCGGCGGTGATCCGCGAGGGCGCGGTGCCGGCCGAGCAGGCGATCGAGCGCGCCCTGGCCGCCGCCGGCGGGTGACGCGAGTAGCATCCACGCCATGGCCATCGCGCAGGAGACGGTGCAGCACCTCCGCACGGCCGGCCTCGCCGAGATCGACCCGCAGATCGCGCAGCTGCTCGGCCGCGAGCTCGATCGCCAGCGCGGCCAGATCGAGCTGATCGCGTCGGAGAACTTCACGTGGCCGTCGATCCTCGAGGCGGTCGGCTCGGTGCCGACGAACAAGTACGCGGAGGGGTATCCAGGCCGCCGCTACTACGGCGGCTGCGAGGTCGTCGACGAGATCGAGCAGGCCGCGATCGACCGCGCGAAGGAGCTGTTCGGCGCGGAGCACGCGAACGTCCAGCCGCACGCGGGCGCGCAGACCAACATGGCCGTCTACATGGCGGCGCTCGACCCGGGCGACACGATCCTCTCGCTCGAGCTCTCGCACGGCGGCCACCTCACGCACGGGCTGAAGGTCAACTTCAGCGGCCGGCTCTACACGATCGTCCACTACGGCGTCAGCCGCGAGACGAACGTGGTCGACTACGACGACGTCCTCGCGCTCGCCAAGCAGCACCGGCCGAAGCTGATCGTCTGCGGCGGCTCGGCGTACCCGCGCACGGTCGAGACCGACCGCTTCCGCGAGATCGCCGACGAGGTCGGCGCGCTGCTCCTGTGCGACATGGCCCACTTCGCCGGGCTCGTCGCCGCCGGGCTGCACCCGAACCCGGTCAAGGACTGCGACTTCGTCACCTCGACCACCCACAAGACGCTCGCCGGGCCCCGCGCCGGCTTCGTTCTCTGCCGCGAGGAGCACGCGCAGTCCGTCGACCGCGCGGTCTTCCCGGGGATGCAGGGCGGCCCGCTCGTGCACACGATCGCGGCGAAGGCCACCTGCTTCCGCATCGCCGCCACGGAGGGGTTCCGCGAGTACCAGACGCAGGTCCGTGCCAACGCCGACACGCTCTCGGCCGCGCTGCAGGACGGCGGGCTCGACGTCCTGACCGGCGGCACCGACACGCATCTGCTGCAGGTCGACCTGCGCTCCACGGAGTGGAGCGGCAAGGACGCCGAGGAGCGGCTCGCCGAGGTGAAGATCACCGTCAACCGCAACACCGTCCCGTTCGACGACCGGCCGCCGACGATCGCCTCCGGGATCCGGATCGGCACGCCGGCGGCGACGATGCGCGGCTTCGACGAGGACGACTTCCGCGAGGTCGGCGCGATCATCACCGGCGCGCTCGCGGACGGCGCCGACCTCGGCTCGCTGGCCGCGCGCAGCGCGAAGCTCTGCGACGAGAACCCGCTCTACGCAGGGTTCCGCGGCTTCACGACCTACGTGGCATGACCGAGACGCTGACGGGCGTCACGGTGGTGACGCACCCACTCGTCCAGCACAAGCTGTCGTACCTGCGCGACAAGGACACGCCGACCGTCCACTTCCGCAAGCTCGCGAACGAGCTCACGCTCCTGCTCACCTACGAGGCGACGAAGGACTTCCCGACCGAGGCCGACGAGGTCGAGACGCCGCTCGAGCGGACCGAGGTGCAGCGGATCGCCGGCAAGAAGGTCGCCGTGTGCCCGGTGCTGCGCGCCGGCCTCGGGATGCTCGACGGCGTGCTCTCGCTCGTGTCGAGCGCGCGCGTCGGCTTCATCGGCCTCTACCGTGACGAGGAGACGCTCCAGCCGGTCGAGTACTACATGAAGCTCCCGGACCTCGGCGACGGCGAACGCGACGCGATCGTGCTCGACCCGATGCTCGCGACCGGCCGGTCGAGCGCCGCCGCGGTCGCCGCCGTCAAGGACGCGGGCGCGCGGTCGGTGACGCTCGTCTGCCTCGTCGCCGCGCCCGAAGGGATCGACCACCTGCGCAGCGAACACCCGGACGTCCGGATCGTCACCGCCGCCGTCGACCGCGCGCTGAACGAACGCGGCTACATCGTCCCCGGCCTCGGCGACGCGGGCGACCGGCTCTACGGCACGAAGTAAGGCGCCAACTTGGCGGCGCCGACCATAGAGGCTGTGCGGGCTTTGTCGGTGCGGCCGTCTAACGCACTTCCTGGGAAGCGCGAAGAGGTGCCCGGCCTCCGAGCTAGCCTCTGAGGCACGCATGGTCTGGACCACCCTCACCGACCACCTCGAGGTCGTCTACGGCGCGGCGCTCGCGCTGCTGATCGTCGTCCTGCTGACCCCGGCCGTCGGCGGCATGGCGCGCATGCTTGGCGTCGTCGACCGCCCCGGCGGGCGCCGCGTCAACCGCAACCCCGTCCCGCGGCTCGGCGGGCTCGCGCTCTTCTTCGGGATCTTCGTGCCGGCGCTCGCCTTCCTGCCGCTCGGCCACGAGACCAAGGGCCTGCTGCTCGGCATGGCGGTCGCGACCACCGTCGGCGCGATCGACGACTTCCGCGGCCTGGTGTGGTGGGAGAAGCTCGGCGGCCAGATCGCGGCTGCCGCGATCCCGACCGGCTTCGGGATCTGGGTGCAGCGCTTCACGTTCCCGATCCTCGGCGTGCACGCGCTGCCCGAGTGGGTCGGGATCCCGCTGACGATCCTCTGGATCGTGGCGATCATGAACATGGTCAACTTCCTCGACGGGCTCGACGGCCTCGCCGCCGGCGTCTGCGCGATCTCGGGCGGAACGTTCTGCGTGATCGCGCTCTCGCTCGGGCGCCCGGAGCCGGCGATCCTCGCCGCGATCGTGCTCGGCGCCTGCATCGGCTTCCTGCGCCACAACTTCTACCCGGCACGGATCTTCATGGGCGACTCGGGCGCGCTGCTGCTCGGCTTCACGCTCGGCGCGCTCGCCGTCCAGGGTCTCTTGAAGACGGCCGCCGTCGCGACCCTGCTCTTCCCGCTGCTCGTCCTGGCGGTGCCCATCCTCGACACGTCGTTCGTGGTCGCCAAGCGCCTCAAGTACGGCGAGCCGGTGACGAAGGCCGACCGCTACCACCTGCACCACCGCTTCCTCAACATCGGCTACTCGCAGAAGCGGGCTGCGCTCACGATGTGGGGCTGGTGCGCGATCCTCGCCGGCGCGGCGCTGGCGACGAGCTTCCTCCACCCGCACGCCCACGGCGACTGGCGCACCGGCCCGACGATCGCCGTCGCCTGCATCGGCGCGGCCGCGCTCGCGGCCTCGCTCTACATGGTGTACCTGCTCGAGATCGTGAAGCTCGCAAACCCGCGCATCCGCCGCCGCGAGCAGGAAGCGCGCGACGCCGCGGCCCGCAGGACGGCCTAGACGCCCAGGCGGGCGAGGAGGTCGCGGCCGGTGTCCGTGAGCGCGACCGAGCGCGTCGCGTCGCGCCGGACGATGCAGCCGAGCTCGAACAGTCGCGCGGTCAGCGCCGCGCCGAGCGCTCCCGCGAGGTGCAGCTCGCGCTCGCTCCAGTCGAGGCAGCCCCGGACGAGCGGCCGGCGCAGGTGCGTCAGCGGCTCGAGCTCGATCCCGAGCCCGGCCAGCTCGGCTGCCGCGCGGCGTCCGAGCGCGTAGTCGCCGTTCGAGCGCTCGACCACCTGGCGCTGCTCGAGCGCGCGGGCGAAGGCGACGCCGAGCCGGCCGGCGAGGTGGTCGTAGCAGGTGCGCGCCTCGCGGATCAGCTCGTTGCGGTTCGCCTCGCGGAGCGAGCGGGACGGCCGCGGCGGGGCGACGCGCGAGAGCGCCTCGACGGCTTCCGCCACGGCAGGGCCGGCGAGCTCGTAACGGCGGCTGCGGCCGTGCGCGGCGACGACGAGGAAGCCGCCTTCGACGAGGCGGCGCAGGTGGCCGCTCGCGGTCGAGCGCGAGACGCCGGCGCGTGCGGCCAGCTCGCTCGCGCCCAGCGGCCCGTCCGCGAGCGCCGCCAGCACGAGCTCGGCGCGGGCCGGCTCGGCGAGGAGCGTCGCGGCGGCGGCGAGGTCCGGCTCGGAGCGCATGCCGCGAGGCTACTGCGCCGACCGTTCGGTCCGGGCCGAAGCGTCGAGGAAGGCCGCGAGCCGCTCCGGGAAGCCGGGCGCCCGCGTCAGGCTGTGGTCCGCTCCCGGGAGCACCGCGCGCTCGGCCCCGAGGCGCCGCTCGAGCACGTCGCAGACGGCGTCGAACGCGCGGTCGTGCGCGCCGGAGACGACGAGCTTCGGGAACGGCGACTCCGCCAGCTCGTCCAGTGGGATCACCGCCTCCCACGGCGGCCGCTCCGCCATCGTCGCGCGGATGCCCTGCTCGAGGCCGGGCGGCAGCGGGTCCGGCAGCCGCAGCTCGCTGCCGACGAGTGCGAGGAAGCCCTGCGCAAAAGCCAGTGGCTCCCGCGGGCCGCGCTCGAAGTGCGCCGCGAGCCGCGCAACCAGGTCGTCCACCGCCGGATCGCCGCGCGCGACGCCGAACGCCGGCGGCTCGCTCACCGCGAGCGAGCGCACGCGTTGCGGCTGGGCGGCCGCGATCAGGAGCGCGATCACACCGCCGTACGAATGCCCGACGAGGTGCGCGCCCTCGCCGAGCGTCGAGTCGAGCTCCCGGGCCTGCTGCTCGAAGTCGATGCGCTCGAGCGGCGGGCCGGGCGGGTAGCCGCCCCGCGTCGGGGTCGCGACCTCGAACCGCGGCTCCAGCTCGTGCCGCACCGACGACCAGACACTCGCGTTCCCGACACTGCCGTGGATCAGGACGACGCGCATCCGGCGATCGTACAAAGTCGGTGAAAAATCCCGCTCGGAGGCCGGTTTTCGGTGTCACAAGGTTTGGTATGCTCGCCCGCGCATGGAGCCCAGTCCCCGTTCGACCTTCGAGCCGGCCGGAGCCGGCGCATTACTCGGGGGCGTGACCGCCGCAGGCGTCGGAGCCGGAGCGCTCGTCGGCTGGGCCGCCGGCTCGGTCGGCCTCGGCATCCTCGGCGGCGCGTTCGTCGGCGTGCCGGCCGGAGTCTTCGCCGTCTACATGCGCTACCGGAACGCGTTTTGACCCGCGTCGGCATCCTCGGAGCGCCGCGGCCCGTGCCGCAGCAGCGCTGGCTCGCGGCGGCCGCGGGCGCGCTCGTGATCGCGCTTGCGCTCCCGCTCTTCCTCGTCGCCGGCTGGCCGCTGTCGGGATGGGCGGTCGCGGCCGTGCTCTGGGTCGGCACGCAGGCGCTGGGACTGCTGCTCGCGCGCGTCAAGCCTTCGGCCGACAACGTGGCCGCCTCGGGTGCGCTCGCGTTCGGGATGATGGCCCGGCTGCTGATCGTGCTCGTCGTGCTGCTCGCGCTCGCGGCGTCGAACCGCGACGCCGGCCTCGCCGCCGCCCTCACCTACGGCGCGGCGTACACGGCCGAGCTCGGCCTCTCGCTGTTCGGCTACTACGCGCAGGAGCCGCGCGCTTGAAGCGGGCGCTCTTTTCCTCGGTGATCCTGGGAGCCGTATGGCTGCTCGCGCTTCCGGCGCAGGCGTTCGCGCGCGGCAACTTCGACCCGACGACCGAGTTCGAGCAGCACGAGTGGGTCTCGATCCACCTCGGCGGCCTGAACCTCTCGATCACGAAGGCGGTCGTCTACCTGATGCTCGGCGCGGTGCTGACGATCCTGCTCGGCCTCGTCCTGATGCGCGGCAAGACGCTCAACCGCCGCCAGACGGTCGGCGAGCAGATCTACGAGATCGCGCAGGTGCAGATCGCCGAGCAGGGCCTCCCGTCGAAGGCGATCAACCTCTGGTTTCCGTACGTCGCGACGCTGCTGCTGTTCATCTTCGTCGTCAACCTGATCGGGTTCATCCCCTTGCCGCTGACGGGGGAGAAGTGGCACGGCGTGCCGACGGGGGGGATCTACGCGGCCACCTCGTCGCTGTCGGTGACGCTCGCGCTCGCGATCCTGACCTTCGTCTTCACGCACGTGGAGGGCATCCGTTGGAACGGGGCCATCCGCTATTTCAAGAGCTGGATCCCGGAGGCGCCCAAAGGGCTGCTCCTCCTGATCGTCCCGCTCGAGATCATCGGCCAGTTCATGCGCCTGCTCTCGCTGAGCGTCCGGCTCTTCGCGAACATGCTCGCGGGACACATCCTGATCCTGACCTTCATCGGGCTGATGTTCATCCTGGAGTCGATCTTCCTCGCACCGCTCGTCCTGCCGGTCGCGACGGTCTTCTACCTGTTCGAGGTGATCATCGTCGTCGGCATCCAGGCGTTCATCTTCGCCGCCCTGTCCGCCATCTACATCGGCTCGGCGATCGAGCCTGAGCACTAGGCGTTGCTTGTCAGCGCCGACCATAGGAGGCTGTACCGGCTTCGCCAGTGCAGCCGTTGAAAAGGAGGTTCCCCCTTGCTTGGAACGGTTCTCGCCGCAACGACCGGCGACGTCACGAAGGCCGGGAAGGCGATCGGCCTCGCCCTCGGCGTCGGCCTCGGCGCCCTCGGCGCGGGCGTCGGCATCGGCAACATCTTCGCCGCGATGATCCAGTCGGTCGCGCGCCAGCCGGAGCTGCGCGGCGAGCTGCAGGGCATCCAGTGGCTCGGCTTCGCGCTCAC
This sequence comes from Gaiellaceae bacterium, assembly GCA_035688325.1. Classification (GTDB taxonomy): domain Bacteria; phylum Actinomycetota; class Thermoleophilia; order Gaiellales; family Gaiellaceae; genus AC-32. The sequence continues at coordinate 12,340 of DASSMZ010000101.1, read as the reverse complement.
CGAGGCAGTCGTGTTCTACGGCCTGCTCGGCTCGATCCTCGCCTTCGTCCTCGTTTGATGGAGGCCTCTTCCTGATGATCGCGATGCCGCTCGCCTCGAACCCGCTGATCCAGGTCACGCCGGGCCTGATGATCTGGACGATCGTCTGCTTCCTGGTCACGCTCTTCGTGCTCAAGCGGTATGCGTTCGGCCCGATCCAGCAGGCGATCGACGAGCGGCGCGAGCGGATCCGGCGCTCGCTCGAGGAGGCCGACAATGCCCGCGAGGAGGCGCGGCGGCTGCTGGAGGAGCATCGGAAGCTGATCGCGAGCGCGCAGACGGACGCCGAGGAGATCCTCGGCGAGGCGCGCCGGGTCGGCGAGGCGAACGAGCGCCGCATGCGCGAGGAGCTCGAGGAAGACCGGCAGCGGCGCCTGGAGGAGACGCGCAAGCAGATCGACGCCGAGACGCGCCGCGCGCTCGAGGCGATCCGCGCCGAGGTCGTCGACCTGAGCGTGCTCGCCGCGTCGAAGGTGACCCGCAAGTCGCTCGACGACGCCGACCACCGGCGCCTGATCGAGGAGGCAGTCGGCGAGCTCGACTTCTCCGTGCTGGAGCGCGACGAGTGAGACGTCGCTTGCGATGTCGGCCTCAGGTCGGACGAGCTCTGCTCGTGCGACCGTCTGAACCGACCGGTCGAAACGCTGTCCGTCAGGGGTTGTGCCCATGAGCGTTGTCGACCGCGTGTACGCGACCGCCCTGTTCGAGGCGGCGCAGGAGCAGGGCAAGCTCGCCGCGGTGCGCGACCAGCTGCGCGAGGTGGTCGCCGCCGAGGCGCAGGTGCCCGAGCTGCGGGAGCTGCTGCGCAACCCGCAGGTCGACCCGCGCGCGCGGGCGGCCGCGCTCGGAGACGTCCTCGGCGACGCGGAGGAGCTGCTGCGCAACTTCCTGCTCGTGCTCGCGGACAAGGGCCGGACGCCGCAGCTCGAGGAGATCGCGCGCGAGTTCGAGCGCCTGATCGCGCGGCACGAGGGCACCATCTACGCCGAGCTGACGACGGCGGTCGAGCTCTCGGACGCGGAGGCGGACCGGCTCCTCGGCCAGATCGAGCAGGCCTCCGGGCGCAAGGTCGAGGCGACGCGAAGCGTCGACCCCAACCTGATCGGCGGCATCGTCCTGCAAGTTGGTTCCTACCGTCTCGACGCGAGCGTGAGCGGCCGTCTGGAGCGGCTGCGCAGGCAGCTCGCCACCGCCTAGGAAGGAGTTCCATTGAAGCTTCGCCCCGAAGAGATCACCTCGATCCTCAAGCAGCGGATCGAGCAGTACGACGTCGAGAGCGACCTCGCCGAGGTCGGGAGCGTGCTCGAGGTCGGCGACGGCATCGCCCGCGTCTACGGGCTCGAGAACGCGCTGGCGTCGGAGATGCTCGAGTTCGAGCACGGCGTCACCGGCCTGGCGTTCAACCTCGAGGAGGACAACGTCGGCGCCGCGCTCTTCGGCGAGTGGGAGCACGTCAAGGAGGGCCAGCCGGTCAAGCGCACCGGCGGCGTCGCGAGCGTCCCCGTCGGCCCGGAGCTGATCGGCCGGATCGTCGACCCGCTCGGCAACCCGCTCGACGGCCAGGGCCCGATCAACGCGAGCGCGCAGCGGCCGCTCGAGTTCAAGGCCCCGGGCGTGATCCAGCGCCAGCCGGTGAAGGAGCCGGTGCAGACGGGCCTGAAGGCGATCGACTCGATGATCCCGATCGGCCGCGGTCAGCGCGAGCTGATCATCGGTGACCGCACCACGGGCAAGACGGCGATCCTCGTCGACACGATCCTCAACCAGCGCGGCCAGGACCTGATCTGCGTCTACGTCGCGATCGGCCAGAAGGCGTCCACCGTCGCGCAGGTGCACGAGAAGCTGCGCGACGAGGGGGCGATGGACTACACGATCATCGTCCACGCCGGTGCCTCGGAGGCCGCCCCGATCAAGTGGATGGCGCCGTACGCCGGCTGCGCGATGGGCGAGTACTTCATGTTCGAGGGCAAGCACGCGCTCGTGATGTACGACGACCTCTCGAAGCACGCGGACGCCTACCGGCAGATGTCGCTGCTGCTGCGCCGCCCGCCCGGCCGCGAGGCCTACCCGGGCGACGTCTTCTACCTGCACTCGCGGCTGCTCGAACGCGCGTGCAAGCTCTCCGACGAGCTCGGCGGCGGCTCGCTCACCGCGCTGCCGGTCGTCGAGACGCAGGCCGGCGACGTGTCGGCGTACATCCCGACCAACGTGATCTCGATCACGGACGGCCAGATCTTCCTCGAGTCGGAGCTCTTCTTCTCGGGCGTCCGCCCGGCGATCAACGTCGGCATCTCGGTGTCGCGCGTCGGCGGCGCGGCACGCATCAAGGCGATGAACAAGGTGGCCGGCAGCCTGAAGCTCGACCTCTCGCAGTACCGCGAGCTCGAGGCGTTCGCGCAGTTCGGCTCGGAGCTCGACGAGTCGACGCGGAAGATCCTCGCGCGCGGCGAGCGCCTGGTGGCGCTGCTCAACCAGCCGCAGTACGACCCGTGGCCGGTCGAGGAACAGGTGGCGGCGGTCTTCGCCGGCGTCAACGGCTACCTCGACTCGATCCCCGGCGCCGACGTGCAGCGGTACCTCACGGAGCTGCGCGAGCACCTCCGCGCGGAGGGCTCGATCCTGCAGGAGATCCGCGACTCGAAGGATCTCTCGGACGAGCTGCGCGAGAAGCTCGATCAGGAGCTCCGGCACTTCGGGAAGGTCTTCAAGCCCTCCGAGGAGCCCGCCGCGGCGTAGTCGATGGCGACCGTCCAGGACCTCAAGCGCCGGATCCGCTCGATCCGGAACACGCGCAAGATCACGAAGGCGATGGAGCTCGTCGCCTCGGCCCGGCTGCGCCGGGCGCAGGCCCGGATCGAGGCGATGCGCCCGTACGCCGATCGGATGACGGAGCTGATGACGGGCACGGCACGGGCCGCCGCGTCGCTGCAGGGCCTTGCCCTGCTGCAGCGGCGCGAGGTGCAGCGGGCGGCGATCGTGCCGCTGACCGGCGACCGCGGCCTGGCCGGCGCCTTCAACGCGCAGGTGCTCCGCCACGCCTTCGCGCTCGAGCGGCAGCTGCGCGGCGAGGGCGTCGAGGTGCGGTGGCTCGTCTCCGGCAAGAAGGGCCGCTCGACGCTGACGTTCCGCCGCTACGAGATCGCCAGGTCCTGGATCGGCTTCAGCGACCGGCCGTCGTACCACGACGCGCAGGCGATCGCTCACGAGGCGTCCGAGCTCTACGCGAACGGCGAGGTCGACCGCGTGATCCTCGTCTACAACCAGTTCGTCTCCGCGCTCGTGCAGCGCGTCGTCGAGCGCGACCTGCTCCCGATCCCGGAGGAGGCGCTGGAGCGAAGCGGCGAGGAGGAGCGCGAGGCGGCGCTCCTCGGCGACTTCATCTACGAGCCGGAGCCGGACGAGATCCTGCGCCGGCTGCTGCCCGTCTACGTCGAGACCGAGCTCTACCGCGCGCTGCTCGAGTCGGCGGCGTCCGAGCAGGGCGCGCGGATGACCGCGATGCGCAACGCGTCCGGGAACGCCGCCGACCTGATCTCGAGTTTGACGCTCGACATGAACCGCGCGCGGCAGGCCGAGATCACGCAGGAGATCCTCGAGGTCGTCGCCGGCGCGGACGCTCTCACGCAGTAGCAAGGTCGCCGGTCGTCGCAAACCTTCCGGCGCCGGCGCTCGTCTATAGTCTTCGGCCTCCTCCTCGCTAATGGCGAAGCAAGAAGACAAAGTCATCGTCCCCGCCGGCGGCGCCGGCCTCGGTGCGGCGATCGCCGCCGAGAGCGGCACGGAGCTAGGCGACCTCGAGGAGGTTCGCGCCCGCGGCTACTGGGAGCTCGTGTGGCGGCGCTTCCGCCGCGACAAGGTGGCGATCGCGAGCGGGATCTTCATCATCCTCCTGATCTTCGTCGCCTTCGGCGGCGCGCCGATCGCGAAGCACTTCGTCGGCCACGGCCCGAACGACCTCTTCCTGAGCCCGCCCGCCGTCGACCTCGGCGGGCTGCCGGCGAACCCGTGGACCCACGTGACGAACGAGCTCACGGGCAAGAAGGACCTGCTGGTGCTCGGGGCGGCGAACCGCCTCGGACAGGACGAGTTCCTGCGACTCCTCTACGGCGCGCGGATCTCGCTCGAGGTCGCGGTCCTCTCGACGATCGGCGTCATGCTGATCGGCGTCCTGCTCGGCTCGGCCGCGGGCTACTTCCGCGGGACGACCGACACGCTCATCTCGCGCCTGACCGAGATCACGATGGCGTTCCCGCTGTTGATCTTCGTCATCTCGCTGGCGGCGACGATCGGGCCGCAGCTCGACAACATCACGCTCGGATTCTTCCCCAAGGGCGTGCTGACGCTGGTGATGATCTTCACGCTGTTCGGCTGGTTCTACCCGGCGCGCATCATGCGCGCGCAGACGCTCTCGATCAGAGAGAAGGAGTACGTCGAGGCCGCCAGGATGATCGGTGCGAGCGACTCGCGAATCATCCGCTCGCACATCCTGCCCCACCTCGTCGCGCCCATGATCGTGTACTCGACGCTGACGGTCGCGAGCTTCATCCTGCTCGAGGCGGGCCTCTCGTTCCTCGGCGTCGGGATCAAGTTCGAGCCGAGCTGGGGCAACCTGCTCTCGGAGGGCCCGAACTACTACACCACGCGGCCGCTGCTGATGCTGTGGCCCGGCCTCGCGGTGCTGCTGACGACGCTCGCGTTCAACCTGCTCGGCGACGGGCTTCGCGATGCGTTCGACCCGCGCGCGACCTCCCTCTGAGCGCGCGCTCGACGCCGTCCAGCAGCCCACTAACCATTTTCTAACCACGCACGTCTTAGACGGTGGATGGGACCAGGCGCCCGTCCCGGATCGGGGTAGGCGCCCCGGTTCGAGTTCACGGAAAGGAGAGACATGCACAGACGGCTCTGGCTTTCGGTCACGATGCTCGTGGCCGGAGCAAGCCTTCTGGTCGCAGCGAGCTTCGCGAGTGCGGGTACGTCGTCGCACAAGTTGAAGCAAGGCGGGATCTGGAAGTACGGGACGGAAGGGGCCTCGGTCCAGGTCGACCCGCAGCTCGCCTACATCACCACCGCATGGTGGCTCGAGTATGCGACCGCAGCGAAGCTCTACAACTATCCGGACAAGGCCGGCGCGGCTGGTACGCAGCTCAAGCCGGAAGTGGCGTCGAAGTTCACGGTCTCCCGTGACGGCAAGACGTACACGTTCACGATCCGGAAGGGCTTCCGCTTCAGCAACGGCGCTCCGGTCACGGCGAACAACTTCAAGTACGCCATCAACCGGACGCTGAACAAGGACCTCGCCTCCCCCGGCGCGCAGTTCATCACCGACAGCTCGGGGACGAACATCGTCGGAGGGCTTGCCGTCAACAGCGGCAAGGCGAAGAGCGCCAGCGGTGTGGTCGTCAAGGGCAACAAGCTGATCGTTCGCCTGACGAAGCCTGACGCGACGTTCATGGCCAAGATCACGATGCCCTTCTTCCAGGCGACCTCGACGTCGCTTCCGCTGACGAAGGAAGTCGTCACGGTCAAGGGCAACGCCCTGCCTTCCGCGGGCCCGTACTACTACTCCCGCAACGACGTCAACTCGCTGACGTCGCTCAGGCGCAACAAGTTCTACAAGGGCAATCGCCCGCACAACCTCTCTGGTCTGGACGTGCTCTGGAACCAGAACGAGGCGACGCTCTTCAACGAGACGAAGGCCGGCAACGTCGACGAGAACAACACGCTTCCGCCCGACCAGATCAGCGGTCTGAAGAAGTCGTACGGCGTCAACAAGAGCCGGTTCTACGTCGAGCCGCAGAACTGCACCGGCTACCTGCCGATGAACATGGCGAACAGCCTGTTCAAGGGCAACACGGCGCTGCGGCAGGCGGTCAACTACGCGATCGACCGGGCTCCGTACGTCGGCCAGGCCGGCCCGCTCGCGGGTTCGCCGTGGACGCACCTGCTCAACCCGAACGTCCCCGGTTGGCAGAGCGTCTCGCTCTACAAGCACGACCTCGCGAAGGCGAAGAGCCTCGCGAAGGGTCACCTGGGCAACGGCAAGATCACGGTGTACTACCGCTCGTCCGGTTCGGTGAACCCGGCGCAGGCCCAGATCGTCCGGAACAACCTCATCCAGATCGGGTTCAACCCGAGCAACATCACGATGAAGGGCTTCTCGGGCGGCAACATCTACACGGCGATGGGCGTCAGGGGCAACGACGCCGACATCGGTGTGTCGATGGGCTGGTGCTCGGACTACCCGGACCCGTACGACTGGCTGAACATCCTGCTCTACGGCCCGTCGATCCAGTCCGACAACAACGTCAACTACTCGTACATGAACATCCCGAAGTGGAACACGCAGCTGGCCAAGGCCGCGAAGATGGTCGGCCCGAACCGCTACAAGACGTACGGGAAGCTTGACATCAGCATCATGAAGCAGGTCGCGCCCGTGGCCGTGACCCGCACGTACAACACGCGGTACTTCTTCTCGAGCCGCGTGAACCCGAAGAGCCTCGTCTTCTCGAAGACCTACGCCGACTTCAGCGTCGGCGCGATGGCCCTCAAGTAGGAGGCTCTAGGACAGGTAAGAACACACGTGAGGCGCCGGCACCGTCCGGCGCCTCACGTGCTTCTCCAGAGGTCTGTAGGATTCCGAACCCAGAAAGGCGGCGAGGCGAGGCGAGATGGTTCGATACCTGATCAGGCGCATTCTCTGGGCGATCCTGCTGTTCATCATCATCACGTTCGTCACGTTCGTGATCTTCTTCATGGGCCCGAACGACCCGGCCCGTGCGCAGTGCGGAGGTGACCAGGCCCAGGCCGCCTGCCTGAAGCTCGTCACCGAGAAGTACGGCCTCAACAAACCGCTGTACGTCCAGTACTGGTACTTCTTCGACCGCCTCGTCATCCACCAGAACCTCGGCACGTCGTATGCGACGGGCCAGAGCATCAATCAGGCGATCGGCAAGGCGGCGCCGGTGACCGCGTCGCTCGTCTTCGGCGGCGCGATCCTCTGGATGATCATCGCGCTCACGGTCGGTGTCTTCTCGGCCCTGCGGCCGCGCTCGCTGTTAGACCGGACCGCGATGGTCTTCGTCCTGATCGGGATCTCGGCGCACCCGGTCTGGATCGGCCTGATCTTCGAGTACGTCTTCGGGGTGAAGCTGGGCTGGACGCCGATCGCGAACTACGCGAACTTCTTCGGCGCGCCGGCTGACTCCGGGCAGCCAGGAGGCCCCTGGCAGTGGTTCTACCACATGATCCTGCCGTGGATGACCTTCTCGCTGCTGTTCGCCGCGCTCTACGTCCGGATGATCCGCGCGAACGTGATGGAGACCCAGAACGAGGACTTCGTCCGTACCGCGCGTGCCAAGGGCGCGCCCGAGAACCGGATCCTGGTCTCGCACGTCCTCCGCAACGCGCTGCTGCCCGTGGTGACGATGCTCGGGATGGACATTGGCGTCGCGCTCGGCGGAGCGGTCTTCACCGAGTCCGTCTACCAGCTCCCCGGGCTCGGACGGTCGCTGATCATCGGCGTCCAGGCGAACGACTTCGCGATGGTCCAGGGAGTGGTCGTCTTCGCCACGATCGCGATCCTGTTCTTCAACCTGATCGTGGACGTGCTCTACGCGTGGATCGACCCGCGCATCCGACTAACCTAGACCCAACCGGCACCAGCTACCCTTCGGCCCCTTGGCGCTCCTCGAAGTCAACGACCTGAAGACGTCCTTCCGCACCGAGGACGGCGTCGTCGGCGCCGTCGACGGGGTCTCGTTCTCGATCGAGAAGGGCCAGACGCTGGGGATCGTCGGCGAGTCGGGCTCCGGCAAGAGCGTGACGTGCCTGACGATCATGGGGCTCAACGCGAAGCGGAACACGATCTCGAGCGGCGAGGCGCTCTGGAAGGGCCGCAACCTCCTGACGATGAAGCCGAAGGAGCTGCGCGAGATCCGTGGCAACGAGATCTCGATGATCTTCCAGGACCCGATGACCTCGCTGAACCCGGTGCACACCATCGGGCGGCAGCTCGAGGAGGCGATCACCCTTCACCGCGACGTGACCAAGAAGGTCGCGCGCGCCCGCGCGCTGGAGCTGCTCAAGGCGGTCGGCATCCCCCGCGCGGAGCAGCGCATCGACGACTACCCACACCAGTTCTCGGGCGGCATGCGCCAGCGCGTGATGATCGCGATGGCCCTGATCAACGACCCCGACGTGCTGATCGCCGACGAGCCGACGACGGCGCTCGACGTGACGACGCAGGCGCAGATCCTGGCGCTGATGAAACGCCTCCAGGAGGACTTCGGCAGCGCGATCATCATGATCACGCACGACCTCGGCGTCGTCGCCGAGATCGCGGACGACGTGGTCGTCATGTACGCCGCGAACGTGGTCGAGCAGGCCGAGGTGCACGATCTCTTCAATCGTCCGCAGCATCCCTACACCTGGGGGCTGATGGGCTCGCTGCCGCGCCTCGAGGCCGACGTCGAGCGCCTCACGCAGATCCCCGGTCAGCCGCCGTCTCTGCTGCGTCCGCCGAGCGGCTGCCGCTTCCACCCGCGCTGCCCGTACGTGATGGAGGTCTGCAAGACGAGCTACCCGGCGCTCGAGCCGTCGCGCGATCCCGACCACCTGCAACGCTGCTGGCTCGACCAGGAGACGAAGGACCGGGAGGCGGCGAAGCTACTCGAGACGACGATGGCGGAGGCCGGCTAGGTGGAGGCCGCGCAGGTCTCGAACGAGCCGCAGCCGACCGGCGACGAGCTTCTCGTCGTCGACGGCGTCAAGAAGCACTTCCCGATCACGCGCGGGATCATCTTCCAGAAGGAGGTCGCCTCGGTGAAGGCCGTCGACGGCGTCTCGTTCAGCGTCAAGCCCGGGGAGACGCTCGGCATCGTCGGCGAGTCCGGCTGCGGGAAGTCGACGCTCGCGCGCTGCATCATGCGACTGCTCGACACGACCGACGGCCGGCTCGTCTTCGACGGCCGCGACATCACGAAGCTCTCGCGGCCTGCGATGCGGCCGATCCGGCGCGAGATGACGATGATCTTCCAGGATCCGTACGCGTCGCTGAACCCCCGCAAGCGCGTCGGCTTCATCATCGGCGAGCCGCTCGAGGTGCACGGCCTCGGCAGCGGCGCCGAGATCAAGAAGCGGGTCCAGGAGCTGCTCGAGGTCGTCGGGCTCAATCCCGAGCACTACAACCGCTTCCCGCACGAGTTCTCGGGCGGCCAGCGGCAGCGCATCGGCGTCGCGCGCGCGCTCGCGGTCAACCCGAAGCTGATCGTCTGCGACGAGCCGGTCTCGGCGCTCGACGTCTCGGTGCAGGCGCAGATCCTCAACCTGCTGAAGGACCTGCAGGACGACTTCGGCCTCACGTACATCTTCATCGCGCACGACCTGAACGTCGTCCGGCACATCTCGGACCGCGTGATGGTGATGTACCTCGGCAAGGTCGCCGAGGTCGCCTCGCGCGACGTCCTCTACAAGGAGCCCAAGCACCCGTACACGGGCGCGCTGCTCTCGGCCGTGCCGATCGCGAACCCGGAGATCGGGCGCAAGCGCGAGGCGATCGTGCTCGAGGGCGACGTCCCGAGCCCGGTCAACCCGCCCAGCGGCTGCAACTTCCACCCGCGCTGCCCGCGGTTCGTCGAGGGCCACTGCGACGTCGAGGATCCGCCGCTCTACCCGTTCGGCGCCGGCCACGTCGCCGCGTGCCACTACGCGCTCGAGCGCTGGCCGATGGACGCGAACGAGATGCGGCGCGCGACCGCGACGGCGACGACCCCGGAGCAGGAGCCCGAACAGCCCCTCCGGACGTAGTACGCGATGATCCTCGCGGGCCTGCGCCGGCTGTTCCTCTTGCTCCTCGGCGCTGCTGCGTTGACGGCCGCCGGCTCGGTCGTGGTGGCGGAGCTCCTCGGCGCGTCGCTCGGCCGCTCGCTGACCGTCGGGTTCTACCTCGTCGGCTGCTTCCTGATGCTCGGGGGCTTCTTCGTCGGCAACCGCGGCCCCGCTCGCGTGAAGTCCGAGTCGGACACCCGCGCCTCGCCGCTCGGGATGATCGTCGGCGGCGGCCGCAATCTCCGCTGGGCCACGCTCGGCGAGCAGAATGAGACGATCAACAACTCGGCGGTCTTCATCGCGCTGGGCCTCGTGCTGGTCGCGATCGGCGTCCTCTTCGACTCGCGCCACTCGCTTTTTTGATCAGGGATCGCGGCCGATGTGCCGACTAACTTCCCATCGATGAGCGCGTCAGAGCTAGTGTGAGGCCCATGGAAGGACAGTGTGAGCGCGCGCGGCGCTGGGCGTCGGCCGAGCTCGACGACGAGCTGTCGTCCTTCGAGCGCGCGCTGCTGCACGACCATCTCGGCCGCTGCGCCGAGTGCCGGACGTTCACCGAGTCGGTGGGCGGCTTCACGACCGCGCTGCGGGCGGCTCCGCCCGAGCCGTTCGAGGGCGTCGTCGTCAGCCGGGCGCGACGCCGGATCCACGTGCCGCTGGCGCGTGTCGCGGTCGCGATGGCCGTGGCCGCGATCGGGCTCGGCAGCCTGCTCGCGTCCGTCCAGCTGAAGGGCTCCAACGTCGTCTCCTCGCACGGGATCCGCGAGACCCCGGCGGCCGGCGGCCCGGACGCGCTCAACCTGCTGAAGCTCGTGGCGCTCGAGCGCCAGCGCTCGTTGACGCTCTCGAACGCGCCCACGCGCGCCGTCCACGGCGGCCGCGTCGTGCTCGAGCCGTAACGCGCCGGACGTAACGCTCGCCGGAGCGCGCATACTGTTCAGCGTGTTCCCGGGTCTCGTCACCTCGTACGTCTGAAGCCTCGACCACGCCGCCCGGGTGGCGGCAGCGGTGGAGCGAAGCGGGTCTCCGAAGGCCGCCGGGCGGCGGCTCGGACGGGCGCGCTTCGGTACACTCAGCCCGCTGAGCGACAGGCTCTCGTGCCGTGTCCGCCGCGCACCCGACACACCTCTCCAGGAGACGCATGCCTGACCAACAGAACGGCCAGAATCAGAACGTCGGCAAGGTGATCGAGATTCGCGGCGTCGTCATCGACGCCGTCTTCACCGAGTCGCTGCCCGCGATCTACAACGCCCTCCGCATCGAGCGCCCGGACGGTTCTGGCGACCTGATCGCAGAGGTCCAGCAGCACCTGGGGGACGACCGGGTGCGCGCCGTCGCGATGGACGCCACGGACGGCATCCCGCGCGGTGTGGACGTCGTCGACACGGGCGCGTCGATCACCGTCCCCGTCGGCAAGGCCACCCTCGGGCGCCTCTTCAACGTGCTCGGCGACACGATCGACGACGCCGAAGGCAGCGTCGACGACGCGGAGCGCTGGCCGATCCACCGCGACCCGCCGGCCTTCGACGCGCTGCAGCCGACGATGGAGATCTTCGAGACCGGCATCAAGGTGATCGATCTGGTCGCGCCGTTCGTGCGCGGCGGCAAGGTCGGGCTGTTCGGCGGCGCCGGGCTCGGCAAGACGGTGCTGATCCAGGAGCTGATCCGGAACGTCGCGCGCGAGCACCAGGGCAACTCGGTGTTCGCCGGCGTCGGCGAGCGGACGCGCGAAGGCAACGACCTCTGGCTCGAGATGACGGAGTCGGGCGTGCTCGCGGACACCGCGCTCGTGTTCGGGCAGATGAACGAGCCGCCGGGCGCGCGCCTGCGCGTGGCACTGACCGGCCTGACGATGGCGGAGTACTTCCGCGACGAGGGCGCGAACGTGCTCCTCTTCATCGACAACATCTTCCGCTTCGTGCAGGCGGGCTCCGAGGTGTCGGCGCTGCTCGGCCGCATGCCGAGCGCCGTCGGCTACCAGCCGACGCTCGCGACCGAGATGGGGCAGCTGCAGGAGCGCATCACCTCGACGCGCCAGGGCTCGGTCACGTCGGTGCAGGCGATCTACGTGCCGGCCGACGACCTCACCGACCCGGCGCCTGCGAACACCTTCGCCCACCTCGACGCCTTCATCACGTTGTCGCGGCCGATCTCGGAGAAGGGCATCTACCCGGCGATCGACCCGCTCGACTCGTCGTCGCGCGCGCTCGCGCGAGACGTCGTCTCGCCGGAGCACTACGAGACCGCGACGCGCGTGCAGGAGACGCTGCAGCGCTACCGCGACCTCCAGGACATCATCGCCATCCTCGGCATGGACGAGCTCTCCGACGAGGATCGGCTGGTCGTGCAGCGGGCGCGCAAGATCGAGCGCTTCCTCTCGCAGCCGATGTTCGTCGCCGAGACGTTCACCGGCCAGCCCGGGAAGTTCGTGCGGCTCGAGGACACGATCAACGGCTTCGCCGAGATCCTCGACGGC
>DASSMZ010000070.1:0-3583 GCA_035688325.1 Gaiellaceae bacterium | reverse complement strand
AAGCGCAGCGTCTCCTTGACGACCGCCTTCGCCCGCGGGGTCGGCCGGCCGACGTCGAAGCCGCGGGCGCCCGCGGCGTACGTCGTCACGCGCACGTCCGCGTGCACGCCGCGCGCCGCCGAGGCGAACCGGTCGATCGCGCCCGCGCTCGAGTCGCGCCCGGCCTTCACGACGAGGAGCGGCGTGATCCGAGGGCTCAGCCGCCCCGCCGCGAGCGGCGCGTAGTAGACGACGTTGCACGTGAGCCCGTGCGCGGCGAGCTGCCACGCCGCCGCCCGCGCGAAGCCGAGTGCGCAGATGCGCTCGGGATCGATCCCGAGCGCGGCTGCATGGGCCGTCACGTACGCGAGCGCAGCAGGTCCGCGGCCGGTGACAGCCGTCATGCCCGACGCCGCGATCGCCTGGCTCCAGCCGACCGCGCGGCCGCTCCCGCCGGCGGCGCCGACGAGCACGGCCGGCAACCTCCCGTGGGCGTGCCGCGGCCGGTAGACCTCGACCCCGCCGCTGCGCCGCGCCTCGACGCGGTGCATGCCGGAGAGCTGCAGCACGAGCGCCGCGCCCGGCGTCGGGTTCCGGTAGGCAGACGCCCCAGGCGTCGCGGCGAGCGCGGCGACGAGCACGGCGAGCGCAGCTCTCACCGCTCGGCCAGCTCCCGCAGGATCTCGTCTGCCCACCGGATCCACGCCTCGCCCGCCGCGAGACCCCAGCGGAGCGTGAGGTAGCCGTGGTAGGCGGTCTCGTCGTCGCGGATCTCCTGCTCGAGCTCGCGGAACTCGGCCAGCTTCTCGACGGCGTACGCGCGGCGGCGCTCGATGTGCGCGACGAGTGCCTCGCGACGCATACGGCCGCCGAAGAAGACCTTGAGCAGGAAGAGGTCGGTCGAGCCCGGCCGCTCGTCGATCGGCTCCTCGAGCCAGCGGACGAACGCCTCCTTGCCGACGGTCGTGATCCGGTAGACCTGCTTGTCCGGACGACGTTCCTGGGCGACGGTGCGGACGGTGGCATAGCCGCCCTCGACGAGCCGCGGCAGCACGGCGTAGACGTGGCTCCTCGCCGGCGTCCAGACGTAGCCGACGCCGGCGTCGGCGGCCTTCTTCAGGTCGTAGCCGGACCGCTCGCCCGAGAGCAGCAGCCCGAGGATCGAGAACTCGGTCGTGGAGGGGCCGCCCGCCATCGCCAGGGCAGCGTAATAGTCCTGAGCGGACTAGTCCACTACGGACTATGCCGCGCGACGTAGGCGAGGACGGCGACGACGCCGGTGGCGGCGACGATCCCGACGAGCTCGAGCGGCACGCCGCCGCTGAGCGAGCTGCCGGCGGCGACGAGCATCGCCGCCCCGACGGCCGCGCCGAGCAGGCAGATCAGGAGCACGAACGCGAGTCGCCGCAGCGCCAGGCCCGCCTGCGCCCACGCCGGGATGCGCGGCTCGATCGACCACCACGCGAGCTCGGCGCAGAGGAGCAGCGCGCCGCCGACGAGCGGTGCCCACTCGTCGAGGACGTCGTTCCCGAGCGCGAGGCGCACCGCCTGCTGCGCGCCGAGCAGGACGATCGCGCCCGTCAGCGCCGCGCTCCAGCGGACGGCGAGGCCGACGAGCAGGACGACCGGCACCGGCGCGCCGACGGCGAGCAGCACGCCGCGGTGGACGCCGGGGCTCGCGCGCAGGACGGTCGCCGCCACGACCGCGGCCGCGACGAGCAGCGCCCCGAGCCCGGTCGCTAGGCGCGCGTCACGCGCGCGTGGCGCCTGAATGTCCTCACCTCCTCGAGCGCGGCCTGCAGGGGATCGCCCTGCCGCCACTCGACGACCGGCACGCCGAACCGCAGGTACGACGCCCGCAGCGCGTCGCGGCGCATCAGCCAGAGCCGGTACGCGAGCCGGTCGAGCTCGTCCTTCCCCGGCTCGACGAACGGCACCGGCGAGATCTCGACGACCGCGAGGTCGAAGCCGCGTGCGCGCAGGTCGAGCAGCGCCCGCACCGACCGCTCGTCGAGGAGCGGCGTCAGCGCGACCACGAGCGCGTGTGGCGGCAGCGTCCGGCGCGGGAGGATCTCGATCTCCTTCCACGCGTAGCTGAGGAAGATCTCCGCGTCGAGCAGCGAGTCGAGCACCCGGTAGAGCTGCGTGACGCCGCCGGAGACGGTCAGCCAGTTGAGGACGCCGCCGAAGCCCACGAGCCCGACCCGGTCCTTGGCGCGGATGTAGTGGGCGGCGAGCGCGCCCGCCGCCTCCACGGCGAGGTCGAGCGTGCTGCCGGAGCCGCTGCGCGCCTCCGCGAAGGTGTCGAGGAAGATGACGACGTCGGTGTTCCGCTCCGGGTGCGTCTCGTTGACCCACGGCTCGCCGCGTCGGGCGGTGGCGCGCCAGTTCACGCGCCGGATGCGGTCGCCGGGCGCGAACGGCCGCAGGTCGGCGAACTCGATCCCCTCGCCGCGCGTGCCCGTCGTCTGGCTGCCCGCGAACGACAGCGTCTGCAGCGGGCGCAGGAGCTTCTCGAGCGCCTCGCCGCGGGGGTAGACCTTGAGCGGCCGGCGCAGGTCGTAGGCGCGCTCGTAGGCGAGCAGGCCGAAGCGGTCCGGCACGCGAGCCTGCACGCGCCCGACGAGGTACGCGCCCCAGTGCGCGCAGCGGAGCGGCACCTCGAGCTCACGCCGCTCGTCGAGGTCGAGCGCGACCAGCACCGGGTTCGGCGCCTCGCTCTCGAGCCCGTCCGGCAGCGACAGCAGCAGCTCGAGCCGCGGAACCGGCAGGTGCGTCCGCACCTCCAGCGAGGCGTTCACCTCCTCGCCCTCGACCTGCCGCTCGCGATCGACCTCGAGGGCGACCCGCACGTCGGGCGCCTGGGCAAGCGCGAGCCCGAAGAAGAGCACGAGCGCGAACGGCGCCGCGAGCACCGCGAGCTCGGCGCGGCCGAGCACGAGCGCCGCGAGCAGGCCGACGCCGGCGAGCCCGGCATACGCGCCGAGCTTCGGCGTCGCCGCGCGGGTCACTCGGCCTCGGCGGCCGGCTCCGGCGAGGGCTGGGCTCTCGGCGTCGGCACCTCGTCGAGCAGCGCGGCGACGATGTCGTCCGGGCGCAGCCGCTGCACCCAGAGCTCGGGCCGCAGCGAGAGCCGGTGCGCGAGCGCAGGCACCGCGACGGCCTTGACGTCGTCCGGGATCACGTAGTCGCGCCCGTGCACCGCGGCGCGGCAGCGGGAGAGCTTGAGAAGGGCGAGCGACCCGCGCGGGCTGGCGCCGACCTGGACGCCGTTGGCCGCGCGCGTCGCTCCGACCAGGTCGACCATGTAGAGGCCGACGCTGCGGTCGACGTGCACCTCCTCGACGGCACGCTGCATCTCAAGCAGCTCCTCGCGGTCGACCACCGCGCGGAGCTCGACCTCGTCGACCTGGCGCGCGAGCCGCCGCTCGAGCACCTCCCACTCCTCGTCGCGCTCGGGGTAGCCGACGCCGATCCGCAGCAGGAAGCGGTCGAGCTGCGCCTCCGGCAGCGGGTAGGTGCCCTCGTACTCGATCGGGTTCTGCGTCGCCAGCACGAGGAACGGCGGCGCGAGCGGGTACGTCGTGCCTTCGATCGTCACCTG
>DASSMZ010000060.1:0-4616 GCA_035688325.1 Gaiellaceae bacterium | reverse complement strand
TTGCCGACGACCGCCCGCTCGACCTCGTCGAGCACGGCCTCCGAGCGGCGGGCGACCTGCTCGACGTTCAGAGCGACTCCAGCCGATCGACGATCCGGCGCACCGCGTCCGGCGCGACGCCCTCGCCGTGGCGGTCGCTCGGCACCGGGCGGTCGGGCCGCACGAGCGCCCACAGCTCGTCGCCGAGCTCGTCCTCGCTCTCGTCCAGCCGCTTGCCGCGGGCGGCGAGCCGCGCGCCCGCGATCTCGCGCGCGAGCGGCCGGAAGCGCGTGTGCAGGTCGAACGAGGTCGACGTCGCCATCGTGAGCTCGCGCTCGACGCGCTCCAGCTCCGGCAGGCGCTGCGGCCCGTCGTCGTCGCGCTCGAGCGCGCGGGCGATCTGCGTGACCGGCCGCTCGAGCGGATACGCCTCGCGGATCAGGATCACGACGTTGAGCAGGAGAACGCCGCCGACCACGAGCAGGAACACGTCGAGCTCGAGCTCGAAGCGCCCCGGCTCGAACACGCGCGCGAGCAGGAGCGCGATCGCGGCGACAACGGTGAACGCGCCCCAGCCGAACGCGAGGCGCTTCACGCGACCGCCTGGTGCTCGGCCGCCTCCAGCTCCCCGCGCACGCTCGCGAGCGTCTCGATCGCGTCGTCCTTCATGCTCGAGTCGACCGCGTGCGCGCTGAACTTCGCGCGCTCGAAGAGCTGCGTCAGCCTCCGCACGGCCCACGAGCTGACCTCGAGGCTGGCGAGCACGCGCGCGAGGTACTCGAGCGGCGTCTCGGCCTCGTTTCGAGGGACCTTGTAGGCCGCGAACGTCTCCTCCATGCGCGCGTAGGCGCCGATCACCGCCCGGCGCGGATCGCGCTCTGCGTACAGATCCTCGAGCGTGTCGGCCAATACCTTCTCGAGCGCGGCGGCAAGGGCGGCTTCCTCGTCCATCTCGACCGCGTGCGTTCGGCGATAGGCGACCGCCGTCGCGATCGCGAGCGCGAGGCCGAGGAACATGGCGCCGAGCACGGCGACGCCGAGCCACTTGTCGCTGGCCTGTGGCGGAGTGGCTCTCGGCCCGTGAGCGGTCGCGGTTGGTCCCTTCGTGACGACCCCGACCGGCCCGATCGCGCCCTGGGGCCCACCGATCCCGCCGTGGTGCAGGTGTCGCGCCACGAAGAGCGTCAACCACAGCCCGCCGAAGACCACGATGACCGCGGTGGCGGTGCGCGCCCAGTGGGTCTCACCGGCGAGCGCCTTCTTGCGGCGGTTGTCGGCCATCGCGAACACCGCGAGGGCGCCTCCCACGACGATCACGAAGAGCGCGAAGACGCCGAGGTAGTCGAGGAGGATGTTCGGCACCTTGACTCCGCCCCCGCCGGTGCCGCCGCCCGGCCGGTGCGCTCGGCTCGCGACGGCCACGAGCACGAGCAGCGCCGTCAGCGCAGTGCCCGTGACGAGGAGCCGTCTAGCCCCGTTCATGGCCGAACACTAGATGAGCACTGACACCGCACCCCGCTCGGCCTCGAAGACCGCGTGCACGACGTCCCCGAGGTCCTCGCCGTCGGCCTGGAGCGGCAGCGGCCGGTCGCACACGATCTCGACGCGGTCGAGGTCGTGGGCGTAGACGACGTCCCGCGCGCGCTGCTGGCCGCGGCCGCGGAGGATGTACCGCAGCAGCCGCGCGACCGCCGTGCCCCGGACCTCACGCGGCGCCACGAGGTCGAGCCCGAGCTCGAAGCGGGCCTCGGGCGCGACGTGCAGCGCGAACGGCCCGGCGTAGGAGTACGGGTCGCAGTTCGCGACGAGCGCGAAGGCCGCGCGGCCGAGGCCGTGCACCTCGAGGGCGGGCTCGAACCGTGCTCGGCGTCCCGCGACCAGCTTCGTCGCGGCGGCGATGAACGCCCGGTCGCCGGGGCGGCGGCCGTCCGCGCGCCGTCCGAGCGCGTCCACACGCCGCACGAGCTCGGCGTCGAAGCCGATCCCGGCGCCGAAGCCGAAGCGCCTGCCGTTGACGCGGCCGACCGAGATCGTGCGCGTCCTGGTCGCCGCGAGCGCGTCGGCGACCTCGCGCGCCGCCGCCTCCGGGTGGCGCGACAGCCCGAGCGCGCGGGCGAGCACGTTTGTCCCGCCGCCGGGCAGCAGGCCGAGCGGGACCGAGTCGCCGACGCCGTTCAGGACCGCGTTGAAGCCGCCGTCGCCGGAGAAGACGACGAGCGCGTCCGCCTCCGCCGCGGCGGCCAGCTCGGACGCGTGGCCCGGGCGCTCCGTCAGCAGCGTCCGCACGCTTGCGACCCGGGCAAGCTCGGCCTCGACAGCTCGCACGCGTGGCTCCGTGACGCCGCTCGCGAACGGGTTCACGATCAGAGTGACTTCCATAAGGTGTCCGAGCATGCCACGCCTCGACCATGCGGCTTTCGAGAGCGACGACCCCGACCGCGCGGCCGCGTTCTACGAGTCGGTCCTGGGCGCGCGGATCGTCCGGACCGAGGGCCACCCCGTGATGGCGTACGTCGGCAACACCGGCTTCGCGTTCCACGGGCGCGGCGGGCCCGGCGACCACGTCGCGGTGCGCGTCGACGAGGACGAGCGGGTGCGCATCAGGGACCGCCTCGACGAGGCGGGCGTCGAGTGGCACGAACGCGACCACGGCATCGCGACCGGCCTCTTCTTCCGCGACCCCGATGGCCGGCTGCTCGAAGCGATCACCTACGCGAGCGGCGACGACCCGCGGCGGCCGTGAGGTCGGCCGTGCTCGTGGCGGTGCCGGAGGCCGAGCCGGTGGTTGGCGAGTGGCGGCGGCGCTACACCCTGGACGCGCCGGCCGGGATTCCCGCGCACGTCACGATCCTGTTCCCGTTCGTCGAGCCGGCGCGGCTCGCGGAGGTCGAGGACCGGCTCGCCGAGCTCGTCGCCGGCACCGCCGCCTTCGAGCTGACGTTCCCGCGAATCGCGCGCTGGCCGGAGCTCGTCTACCTCGAGCCCGAGCCCGCCGGGCCGTTCACCGCGCTCACGCACGCGATCGAGCGCGAGTGGCCGGACCACCCGCCGTACGGCGGCGCGCACGAGACGATCGTCCCGCACCTCACGGTCGCCGAGTCCGGCGATTCGGCGCTGCTCGACCGGATCGCCACCGACGTGGCGCCGCGGCTGCCGATCGCCACGCACGTGCGCGAAGCGAGCATGTTCGTCGAGGACCACGCCCGCCGCTGGCACGAGCACGGCCGGCTCCCGTTCGGTCAGTCCGGCGTCGCGTAACCGCGCATCCCGTTCAGCAGCAGGTCGAAGAACTCGTCTGCGAGCTCGTCCGTGTCCGCGCCCGGCCGCAGCCACGTGTACGCCCAGTTCGAGGCCGAGAGCGCGAGCAGCGCGGCGGTCGTGTCGTCGAGGTCGCTGCGCAGCTCGCCGAGCTCGCGGCCCTCGCGGAAGAGCGCGCGGATGCGCTCCTCGTAGCGGCGGCGCTCGGCGAGGATCTCGTCCCGGCGCTCGCCCTCGAGGTAGCGCCACTCCTGCACGAAGACGGTCGCGACGTCGAGCTGGTCGGCGACGACGCGCAGGTGCGAGCGCAGCGCGAGCCGGATCTTCTCCGTCGCCGGGAGCGCGTCGTCGATCGCGTCGAGGCCGGCGTGGAAGGCGCGGGCGCCCTCCGCCATCGTCTCGTAGAGCAGGTCCTGCTTCGACTCGATGTGGGCGTAGAGCGAGCCCTTCTGCACCCCGAGCGCGCCGGCGATCTCCCCGATCGACGTCCCGTGGTAGCCCTTCTCCGCGAAGAGCCGCGCCGCTTGCCGGGTCAGCTCGGAGCGGCGCTCGCTCACTGGACGCAGAACCCGTTGCCCTCGGGGTCCCTCATCACCGTCCAGGTCTCCTCGACCGTCGCGACGCGGTGGGACCTCGTCTCGACGACGGTCGCGCCGAGGCCGACCAGCCGCTCGACCTCCGCTTCGCGGTCCTCCGCATGGAGGTCGAGGTGGATCGGAATCGACTCGGTCGGGCTCTTCGGCCGGCGCTGGAAGAGAAGCCGCGGCCCGTGCCCGTCCGGCGGCACGAGCATCGCCCAGCCGCTCGCGTCGAGCTCGCCGCGCTCGATCGCGGTCTCGATCTCACGCAGGAACTCCTCGGGAAACGCGGGCCGGCCGTAGCCGATCGCGGCCTCCCAGAACTCGGCGAGGCGCACCGGCTCCTCGCACGCGAACGTGATGTTCTGGATGGTGGCCACGCGGTTACAATCGAGCCTAACGATCGTTCGTTCGGGAGGCCAGCAGATGGAGCAGCGGGAGCAGGAGTTCCTCGAGTACGTGCAGGGCGGTGGCCAGGTCGAGGCGACCGACTGGATGCCCGACGAGTACCGCGCGCGGCTGCGGAAGTTCGTCGAGATGCACGCGAACTCGGAGCTGATGGGCGTGCTCCCCGAGCGCGAGTGGATCCTGCGAGCGCCGACGCTGCAGCGGAAGCTCGCGCTGACCGCCAAGGTGCAGGACGAGGTTGGGCACGCGCAACTGATCTACCGCGTCGTCGAGGACCTCGGCAAGCCCCGCGAGGAGTGCTTCGACGACCTGATCTCCGGCAAGTCGAAGTTCCACAACGTCTTCCACTACCCGACCAGGACCTGGGGCGACGTCGGCGTGATCGCGTGGCTC
>DASSMZ010000052.1:0-5741 GCA_035688325.1 Gaiellaceae bacterium | reverse complement strand
TGATCCTGGTCGAGCCCGACCTGGGCACCGCGATCGCGATCGTCGTGATGCTGGCGGCGATCCTGCTCGTCTCCGGCATCCCCGGGCGAACGCTCGGCGCCGGCGTCGGGATCGTTGCGACCTTGGGGCTGCTCGCGGTCTGGTTCGAGCCGTATCGCCGCGCGCGCCTGTTCAGCTTCCTCAACCCGTGGCAGGACGCCCAGGGCGCCGGCTTCCAGACGGTGCAGGCGATGATCGGCCTCGGCTCCGGCGGGATCTTCGGCGTCGGCCTCGGCCAGAGCGTGCAGAAGGCGAACTACCTCCCGGAAGCGCACACCGACATGATCTTCGCGATCATCGGCGAGGAGCTCGGCCTCGTCGGCGCGACCTTCGTGATCGCCGCGTACTGCGCGTTCGCGTACGCCGGCCTGCGGATCGCGCTCCAGTGCAGGGACCCGTTCGGCAAGCGGCTGGCGGCGGGGCTGACGGCGCTCGTGTGCGGGCAGGCCGCGATCAACCTGGCCGCCGTGATGGGGCTCGCGCCGCTGACCGGCATCCCGCTGCCGTTCGTCTCCTACGGCGGCTCGAGCCTCGTGGTCGCGCTCGCGTCCGTCGGCATCCTCCTTAACATCGCGGCGAATGGCGGCGTCGCGCGAGCCAGTGTTTCTGATCGCGGCCGGGGGGACGGCAGGTCACGTCCTGCCCGCCCTCGCGGTCGCGGACGCGCTGCGCGAACGGGGAGCACGCGTGACGTTCGCCGGGTCGCCGGATCGCGCTGAGGCGCGGCTGGTTCCGGAGGCCGGGTACGAGCTCGACACGTTCCGCGTGAGCGGGCTGCCGCGCCGTCCGGGGCTGAAGCAGGCGCGGGCGGTGCTGCGCGACCTCGCGGCACCGGCCGCCTGCGACCGGATCCTCCGCCGGCGGAACCCTGACGTCGTCCTCGGCGGCGGCGGGTACGTCGCGGGGCCCATGGTCGTCGCGGCGGCTCGCCGGCGCATCCCGGCCGCGATCACCGAAGCCGACGCGCACCTCGGGCTGGCGAACCGGCTCGCGGCGCCGTTCGCGAAGCGCGTCTTCCTGTCGTACCCGCTGCCGGGTCACGAGCCGCCGAAGTACGAGGTCGTCGGCCGGCCGCTGCCGGCGAATGCGCGCGCGCTCCCGCGCGACGACGCGCGGGCGCAGCTCGGGTTGCCGCCGGAAGGGCCGGTGCTGCTGGTCGCGGGCGCGCGGGCAGGGGCGAAGGCGCTGAACGAGTTCGCGGTCGAGACGTTCGGCGCGAGCGGCCCGGCCGTGCTGCACGTCTCCGGCGAGCGCGACTACGACTCGCTGCGCACGCGCGTGTCACGGCCCGACTACGTGCTCCTGCCCGTGCTCGACGGGCTCGGCGCGGCGTACGGCGCGGCCGACCTCGCGCTGATGCGCAGCGGGTCGACCGTCTGGGAGCTCGCGGCCGCCGGGAAGCCCGCGGTGCTCGTGCCGTATCCATTTGCGACCGGAGACCACCAGACCAAGAACGGCCGCTACTTCGAGGCGGCCGGCGGCGCGATCGTCGTGCCAGAGGCGGAGCTCGCCCGCGCGGCCGAGGTCGTGCGCTCGCTGCTCGACGACCCGCCGCGGCTCGCGTCGATGGGCGAGGCGATGCTGCGCGTGGCCCGGCCGCACGCCGCGGAGACGATCGCGGAGGAGCTGATGACGCTTGCAGCCGTTCGCCGGTAGGCGGCTCTGGTTCGTCGGGATCGGCGGCGCAGGCATGAGCGCGCTCGCGCTCGTCGCGCACGCGTGGGGCGCCGAGGTGGGCGGCTCCGACCGCGCGCGCTCGTCGTACGTCGACCGGCTCGAGGAAGCGGGCATCTCCGTTGCGATCGGCCACGACGCGGCGAACGTGCCCGAGGGCGCGGAGGTGATCGTCTCCAGCGCGATCGCGGCGGACAATCCGGAAGTAGAGGTCACACGCGCGCGAGGTACTAGAGCGCGTATGCGCGCCGAGCTGCTCGCCGAGCTCGTCGAGCTGCGCCCGTCGATCGTCGTCGCAGGCGCGCACGGCAAGACCACGACCTCGGCGATGGTCGCGTTCGTCCTCGACCGGCTCGGGCGCGACCCGGCGTTCCTGATCGGCGGCGAGATCCCCCAGCTCGGCGGCAACGCGCGCGCGGGGGCGGGGTGGCTCGTCGCCGAGGGCGACGAGTCGGATCGCTCGCTCGAGCTGCTCGCGCCTCGGGTCGCGGTGTTGACGAACGTCGAGCTCGACCACCACGCGACGTTCGCGTCCGAGGCCGAGGTCCGCGAGCTGTTCGAGCGATGGCTCGAGCGTGCGCCGCAGCGCGTGCTGGGGGACGAGCTCGAGCCGGTGGCGTTCGAGCTTGCCGTTCCGGGCGAGCACAACCGGCGCAACGCGGCGACCGCGCTGGCGACGCTCGAGCTCGCCGACGTGCCCCGCACCGAGGCGGAGCGCGTGCTGCCCGAGTTCACCGGCGCCGGCCGCCGGTTCGAGCTGCGCGGCGAGGCCGCCGGCGTGCGCGTGTACGACGACTACGGCCACCATCCGCGCGAGGTCGCCGCCACGCTCTCCGCCGCCCGCGCGCGGGCGAACGGCGGTCGCGTGCTCGTGGTCTTCCAGCCGCATCTCTACTCGCGGACACGGCACCTCGCGCACGACCTCGCGCGGTCGCTGGCAGCGGCCGACGCGGTCGCCGTGACGAAGGTGTACGCGGCACGGGAGGAGCCGCTCGCGGGCGTCGAGGGCTCGCTCGTCGCGCAGGCGCTCGCGGCCGAGCGGCCGGGGATGGCCGTCGCGTGGACGCCGGAGCTCGAGGACGCCGTGCGCTTCCTCGCGCGGCGCGCGCGTCCGGGCGATCTCGTGCTCACGATCGGCGCCGGCGACGTCGAGCGTGCCGGCCCGCTCCTGCTCCAGGAGCTCGCGTGAGGCTCGAGGAAGGCGTCGCGATCGGCCGCTTCACGACGTTCGGCGCGGGCGGGCCCGCTCGGGCGTTCGCGCGGCCCGAGTCGCTCGAGGAACTCGAGCAGGCGCTGGCGTGGGCGCGCGAGCGAGGGCTCCCGATTGCGACGATCGGGCTCGGGTCGAACCTCCTCGTCGCCGACGAGGGCTTCGACGGGCTCGTCGTGAAGCTCTCGGGTGCGCTGGCCGAGGCGGGAGTCGAGGGCGCGAAGCTCGTCGCCGGGGGCGGCGCTCCGAACGCCGTCTGCCTCCATCGCGTCCGGGCCGCTGCGCTCGGCGGCTTCGAGTTCGCCTGCGCGATCCCGGGCACGATCGGCGGCGGCGTCTGGATGAACGCCGGGGCGTACGGCAGCGACTGGGCGGCCATCCTCGACCGCGCGCTCCTCGTCGACGAACAGGGGGCACGCTGGCTGACGCCGGCTGACCTCGGCCTCAGCTACCGGCATTCGGAGCTGCGGCACGGGCAGGTGGTGGCGCGGGCCGAGTTCACGCTCGGCGCGCTGCCCGAGGAACAGATCAGAGCGAACGTCACCCGCCTCCAGGCGCTGCGCAAGGCGGCGCAACCGACGAACAAGCGCACCTTCGGGAGCGTCTTCAAGAATCCCGAGCACGAGCTGAGCGCCGGACGGATGCTCGAGGCGTGCGGGCTCAAGGGCCATCGCATCGGCGGGGCGCAGATCTCGCCGCGGCACGCGAACTTCATCGAGAACGCCGACGGCGCGCAGGCCGCCGACGCGATCGCGCTGATGGCGGAGGCGCGCCGGCGCGCGCGCGACCAGTTCGGCGTCGAGCTCGTGCACGAGGTCGAGTTCCTCGGCCGGCTCGAGCTGCCGCCGCTCGCCGCGTAGGAGGCGTGCCCGGCGCGGCGAAGGTTGCGCCCGTGCCCCAGCGCAGTCCTCAGCAACCCCGCGCTCGCGCCGCCGTGGTGCACCTGCCGGGCCTCGAGCGGGCGCCGATGATGCGGGCGCTGCCGTCCGGGCGCTCGCTCCTCGTCGGGTTCGCGATCGTCCTCGGCGCCATCGGCCTCTACGCGCTCGCGCGGGAGACGCCGATGTTCGCGGTGCAGAAGATCGAGGTCGTCGGCGCGCCGGCGCCGGTGGCCGCTCACGTCCGCGCGGCGCTCGCGCCGATCCAGGGGACGAGCCTGCTCTCGCTCGGCTCGGCCGACATCGAGCGGCGCCTCGCGAAGCTCCCCGACGTCGTCGCCGGCACGTACGACCGCAACTTCCCGCACACGCTCCGTGTGACGGTCCGAGCCGAGCATCCGGTGGCCGTCGCGCGTCGAGGCACGCACGCATGGCTGGTCGCCTCGAGCACGCGCGCGATCGCCCAGGTGCCGCTGCAGACCCATCCTGACCTCCCGCGCATCTGGCTCGCTCATTCCGGCGATCCCGAGATCGGACAGCCGATCGCCGACCGGTTCGCGCTCCGCGCCGTTCGCGCGCTGGCGCTCGCGCGCACGAGTCACTTTCGCCTGCGGATCCGGATGGTGCGGGTCCAGCAGCGCGAGCTGACGTTCCTGCTCGGCTCGCGGCTCGAGCTCCGGCTGGGTGAGCTGCAGGCGATCCCGCTGAAGCTCGCGGTCGCCGCGCGGATCCTGCCGGGCCTGCTGGCGCAGGGCGGCTTCGCGTACCTCGACGTCGGGGTTCCGGAGCGGCCGGTGGCCGGAACAACCCTCAACCCTCAGCCGCACCCTTAGGCTTTAGGCCTCGACCCGGCGTTGACACGCGCCTCGATCAGGCGTACCCTGCCGAGCGCTGAAGACGGACTGTCCACTGAAGCTTGAGGTCGAGACGGGTTGAGCATGCGGGATCAAAGCGGGAACTACCTGGCCCTGATCAAGGTCGTGGGCGTCGGCGGCGGCGGCTCGAATGCCGTCAACCGCATGGTCGACGCCGGCTTGACGGGCTGCGAGTTCATCGCCGTCAACACGGACGCGCAGGCGCTCCTGATGTGCGACGCCGACGTGAAGATGCCGATCGGTTCCGACGTCACCCGCGGTCTCGGCGCGGGCGCCGACCCGACCGTCGGCCGCGCGGCCGCCGAGGAGAGCCGCGACGAGCTGAAGGAGGCGCTGAAGGGCGCCGACATGGTCTTCGTCACGGCCGGCGAGGGCGGTGGGACGGGCACCGGCGCGGCGACGGTTCTCGCGCGGCTGTCACAGGAGATCGGGGCGCTCACCGTCGGAGTGGTCACGAAGCCGTTCTCGTTCGAGGGGCGCCGGCGCGCCGAGGTCGCCTCGCGCGGCGTCGACGAGCTCCGCGACGAGGTGGACACGCTGATCGTGATCGAGAACGACCGCCTGCTGCAGGTCGTCGAGAAGCGGACGTCGATCCTCGACGCGTTCTCGATGGCCGACGACGTCCTCCGCCAGGGCGTCCAGGGCATCACCGACCTGATCACGATCCCGGGCCTGGTCAACCTCGACTTCGCCGACGTCCGGACGATCATGAACGAGGCCGGGTCGGCGCTGATGGGGATCGGCAGCGCCTCCGGCGAGAACCGCGCGACCGAGGCGGCGCGCACGGCGGTGTCGTCGCCACTGCTCGAGTCGTCGATCGAAGGCGCGACCGGGATCCTCCTGAACGTGACCGGCGGGCCCGACATCGGCCTGTTCGAGGTGAACGAGGCTGCACAGGTCGTCACCTCCGCCGCCGACCAGAATGCGAACGTGATCTTCGGCGCCGTGATCGACGAGAGCCTCCGCGACGAGGTTCGCGTGACGGTGATCGCGACCGGCTTCGGCCCGTCGCGGCTGCGCCGCCGCCGCCGGCCCGAGGAGGCGGCGGAGGAACGCCGTGAGGGC
>DASSMZ010000046.1:0-7682 GCA_035688325.1 Gaiellaceae bacterium | reverse complement strand
CGATCCTCGCCCTGCTTCTGGGCGGCCTTGCGGTTGCGCTGCTCTATCGATTCGACGTGCTCGGAAGCTCGTCCGGCTCGAGCACCCGGGGATCGGGCGTCCCCGCCTCGCAGACGCGCCAGGTGGCCGCGTTCCACAGCGTCGAGCTCGCCGGCGGCAACAACGTCGTCGTTCGCGTCGGTGCGAAGCAGTCGGTCGTGGTCAAGGCCGACGACAACCTCCTGAACCGCGTCACGACCACCGTCAAGGCGGGCGCGCTCGTCATCGGGAGCACCCCGGGCGGCCTCACCCCCAGGAGCCCGATGAGCGTCGAGGTCGGCGTCCCGTCACTCGACGCTCTGGCTCTCACCGGCAGCGGCAACATCCTCGTCGACGGCATCGAGACGGAGCGGCTCAAAGTGACCCTGGCGGGCAGTGGCAACCTCTTCGGAAGCGGAACCGCGACCTCGCTCGACGTCACCGTCAGCGGCTCGGGAAATGCTCGCTTCACACAGCTCGTCGCCGACGAGGTGCACGCTGTCGTGAGTGGTTCCGGAACGATCTTCGTCACCGCGACCAGGAGCCTCGACGCCTCGGTCCCCGGAACGGGCACGATCATCTACGCGGGCAACCCGCAGGATGTGGCGAAGAGCGTCACAGGCTCAGGAGCGATCACCGCGAGCTAGCGCCCGCACCGGCAAATGGCCTACTAGACTTCCTGTGTGGCTCTGCCCGAGCGACAGCGCGTGGACGAGGACCTGCTCGACCCGACCGCGATCCAGCGCAACTACCGCCGCGAGCGCATCAGGCGCCGGAAGCTCGAGGAGCGCGCGCGGGAGAAGAACCTCGCACGACTACGGTTCTGGCTCGTGCTGACGGCCGTGCTCGCCACGAGCATCGGCCTCGCGATCGTGATCTGGAATCAGATCCAGCGCCTGTTCGGGCTCTAGCCGCCCGCCGCTGAACGGGCTCCACAGCGGCTGCTCCCACGAGCGCCCGGAGCACGGCCGCCAGAAGCGGACGTAGTCGCCGCCGGCGCCCCCGGCTCCTGCGCCGGCTACATCGCCATTCGAGCGCGAAGATGCCCATACTTGCGGCCATGCAAACGCCCGAGTCGTTCCCACCACCCGAGCAGGAGCCGGTCTACGAAGGCGACGAGGAGGTGTACGTCCGGCCGGCCACCGGGTTCTGGACGATCGGCGGCCGGCTCAGCTGGGTCGCCGGGCTCGTCCTCACGATCTCCGCGTTCACCGACTGGTACGCCGGCCCCAACACGACCGGGCCGACGCTCGCCGTGATCGCCTGGCACACCGGCGTGCTCGGCAAGCTCGTCTTCGTCGTGGGGCTCGCCCTGCTCGCGATCGCGGTGCTGCGCGAGTTCGGGTTCGAGCTGCCGCCGTCCGTGCCCGAGAGCCTGGTCGTGATCGCGCTCGGTTCGCTGGCGACGATCTTCGTCCTGATCCGGCTCATCTCGATCCCGGACTCGATCCCGCCGCCGGCGAGCCGCGGGATCGGCATCTGGATCAGCCTGCTGGCCTCGCTGGCCGTAATCGTCGCCGGCCTGCTGCGAGCTTCAGAAGAGCTGTAGCGACGAGCGTTCCGAGGATTGCGCCGCCGAGGACGTCGAGCGGCCAGTGGACGCCGACGTAGACGCGTGAGAACGCAATCGCGGCCGCGAGCAGGTAGGCGGGCAGCGCGAGCCGCGGCGACGCCCACGCGATCACGGTCGCGCACGCGAACGAGGCGGATGCGTGGCCGGACGGAAACGCGCCCGTGCTCGGCGTGTGCACGAGCGGCTTCGGCAGCGGGTAGACGAGCGGCGGCCGGTCGCGGCCGATCAGCTGGCGCAGCGCAAACGAGAGCAGTTCGGCGAGCACGTCCGCGGCGACGAGCACGACGAGGAACCACGGCCGCCTCCAGACGATCGCGAGCACGAGCCCGACCGCGACGAAGACGAGGCCGTCGGTGCCGATGCGCGACAGCCAGACGAACAGCCAGTCGAGCGACTCCACGCGGTGGTGGACGACCCAGCGCTCGAGGTGGTGGTCGAGCCGGATCAGGTCGGCAGGAGCTGCTTCGTCTGCGCGATCAGCTCACCGGGGTCGAACGGCTTGCCGATGAACCCCTGCGCCCCGCGCTCGGCCGCCTCGCCGGCGGCGCGCTCGTCGACCTTGCCGCTGAACATCACCACCGGCATGCTGCCGGCGCCGTGGCGGTCGTGGATGCGCTGCAGCATCTCCCAGCCGTCGACCCTCGGCATCATCACGTCGAGCAGGATCAGGTCCGGGCGCGAGTCGTCGAGCACGCGCATGCCCTCCTCGGCGCTTCCTGCCTCGCGGACGGTGTAGCCCTCCATCTCGAGGTTGACGCGCACGTACTCGCGCAACCGGTCGTCGTCGTCGACGATCAGCACGACCGGCCCCCGCCGCGCCTCCGGCCCGGACCGCTCGAGGAAGGCATCGAGGTCGCCGCGCCGGTAGCGGCGATGCCTGCCCGGCGTCTTGTAGACGCGCACGCGGCCGCTGTCCGACCACTTGCGGATCGTGCTCTGCGCGACGCCGAGGTACCGAGCAGCCTGGCCGAGCGTCAGCCATTCGGGCTCCTGCGTGGCTTCCGGGATCCTCGCATTGCGAGCCATCGCGCGACGAATCTACCCAAAGCTCTCGTTCCGAACACCCGGCGCTCAGGGCGCCGTCACGGTCACTGTCGCGGCGGGCGGCTGGAGCGTGAACGTCCGTTCCTGCGTCACCGTCGACGCCGGCTTCGGGTTGTCCTCGAGCGCCTGGCCGAGCGCGATGCCGAGCGCGAACACGAGCACGAACAGCAAGGCCCAGACGAGCCCGCGGCGGACCGGGTGACGCCGCTTGCGCCGCCGCTCGTAGGCGCTCACGGCTTGTAGTCGACGGCGCCGCGGGAGTAGAGGTGGAAGGCCGCGTCCTGAACCGTCGTCGTCCGCGCCGGCCAGCCGGGCGCCGGCTCGGCCAGCTGCAGCGCCTCCTGCACCCAGCGGTCGGCGTCGCTATAGGCCGACGCGAGGTCGCCGAGCGTGAACGTCTGCCCGACGCGCCGCCGGAGCTGGCCGAGCACGACGTCGACCTCGGCGAGCAGCCGCTGGTACAGCGTCCGGTCGGAGGCCGCGGCCTGGAGGCGGCGGCTGCCCTCCTCCCACTCCCGGCGCGTGGTCTCGAGGCTCTCTCCCACGGCTCGCGATGCTAGTCAGTGCAGCAGCGGTCGGGCCAGAGCGGCTCGATCTCGGCGAGGACCCGCTCGCCCAGCTCGTAGCCCGGCCGCGCCAGCGCGAAGGCGGCGTGCGCGTGCAGGCACTTGAGCCCGCCGGTGCGGGTCTGGCCGCCGATCCCGCCGGGCAGCTCGGGCCGCAGGCGGCGCTGCTCGTCGTGGCCGCGCTCCACGCTCGCCCGCAGCCGCTCGTCCTCGCGCGCCGCGGTGCTCCACCGCTCGACTCCCCCCTCGGCTTCGAGCCGCGCGAGCGCGGCGACGAGGTGGCGGCAGGTGATCCAGTACGTGGTCGGGAACGGCTCGCCGCTCTCGTCGAACGCGGCCTGCTCGGTTACCGCAGGGCGGCCGAACGGGCAGCGGACGACGACGCGGCGGAACGCGCGCGGCCGCCGGCCGAGCTGGCGCTCCACGATCGTCCGGTCATCCTCCACCCTTCTGGATCGTAGTCCGCGTCTTGCTGTGCACCCAGGTCGAGATGCCCTTGACGATGTAGAGGCGCTCCCCGGGGCGGACGTAGCCGAGGCGGCGCGCCTGCTCGACGAGTGCCTCGCCCGTGCTCGACTGCGCGAGCTTGTGCTGCAGCGCCCGCTTCTCCGCCTGCAGCGCCTGGACGTCCGCGGCCTTGCTCGCGAGCTCGTGCTTCGTGTCGACGTAGCTCCGCAGCGGGCGCGCGTAGAGCAGCCCGACCAGCACGACCGCGGCCAGGCCGACCCAGCGCATGACGTAGCGCGAGCGAGGGGGCTTGCGGGAGCGTGGCGGCACGCGGCGCGTTTCGCCGCCGCCGGCCACAGCCCTGCTACACGACGTCGACTTTGATCAGGTCGGTCGTGCCGGGGAGGTTCACGTGCGTGCCGGCCGCGATCACGACGCGGCCGCTCCCCTCGACCAGGCCCGAGTCGCGCGCCGCCTGGACCGCGCGCTGCAGGAGCTCGTCGTAGTTCTCCGCCTCGGGGATCAGGATCGGCGTCACGCCCCACTCCAGCGCCATCTGCCGCAGCGCGTAGTCGTGGTGGGTGAGGCCGAGAATCGGCCGGCGCGGGCGCAGCCGCGCGACCGCCGAAGCCGTCCGGCCGGAGTACGTCGGCACCAGGATCGCCTTCGCGCGAAGCGCCTCCGCGAGGTCGCAGGCGGCGTTCGACATCGCCTGGCCGACCGTCGGCTCGTCGCCGACCTCCGGCAGCTGGTGCCGGTAGCCGAGGCTCGGCTCGACCGCCCGTGCGATCCGGTCCATGTACGCGACCGACTCGACCGGGTACTCGCCCATCGCGGTCTCGCCGGAGAGCATCAGCGCGGAGCTGCCGTCGAGGACGGCGTTGGCGACGTCGCTCGCCTCGGCGCGCGTCGGCTCGGCCTGGTGCACCATCGACTCGAGCATCTGCGTCGCCGTGATCACCGGCTTCCCGCGCTCCAGCGCCGAGGTGATGATTCGCTTCTGCAGCAGCGGCACGAGCGCCGGGCCGATCTCGACGCCGAGGTCGCCCCGGGCGACCATCACCGCGTCGGTGTCGCCCAGGATCTCGTCGAGCGCGTCGACGGCCTCCGCCTTCTCGATCTTGGCGATCACGTGCGCGTGCGAGCCCGCCTGCTCGATCAGGTCGCGCAGGTCGCGCACGTCGGCGGCCGAGCGCACGAACGACAGCGCGACGAAGTCGACGCCGAGGTCGAGCGCGAGCTCCAGGTCGTCCATGTCCTTGCGCGTGATCGACGGGATCGGAATCGGCACGCCGGGCAGGTTCACGCCCTTGTGCGAGGTGACGACGCCGCCCTCGACGACGGTGCACTGCGCGCGCCCGGACACGACGGCGTCGACGTGCAGGCGCACGAGGCCGTCGTCGATCAGCACGTCGTGGCCCGGCTGGAGCACCTCGCTGATCACCGACGGGCTGACCGGGAGCTCGCCGTCGGTGGAGTTGTCGGCCGGCCCGACGACGACCGGGTCGCCGCGCCGCAGCGACACCGGCTCGTCGAGCTCGCCGATGCGCAGCTTCGGTCCTTGCAGGTCGGCGATCAGCGCGATCGGCCGGCCGAGCTTGCGCTCGGTCTCGCGCACGAGGCGCGCCCACTCGCGGTGCTGGTCGTGCGTGCCGTGAGAGAGGTTCAGCCGCGCCGCGTCGGCGCCGGCCCGGACGAGCTGCGCGACCCGCTCCGGCGTCGAGCACGCGGGGCCGATCGTCACGACGATCTTCGTCCGGCGAGGGACAGCGGCGGCGGCCACCGTGCCAGCCTAGCGAGGCGCCCTAGCGGGCGAACCGCGGAAACGCGTCCCAGCCCGGATACACGGCCCGGTCGCCGAGCTCCTCCTCGATCCGGAGCAGCTGGTTGTACTTCGCGATCCGGTCGGTCCGCGACATCGAGCCCGTCTTGATCTGCCCGCAGCCGGTCGCGACCGCCAGGTCGGCGATCGTCGTGTCCTCCGTCTCGCCCGAGCGGTGCGACATCACGCAGGCGTAGCCGGCCTCGCGCGCCGCGGCCATCGTGTCGAGCGTCTCGGTGAGCGTCCCGATCTGGTTGACCTTGATCAGGATCGCGTTGGCGACGTTCTCCATGATCCCGCGGCGCAGCCGCTCCGGGTTCGTGACGAAGATGTCGTCGCCGACGAGCTGCACGCTCGAGCCGGCGACCTCCGTGAGCGTGCGCCAGGAGAGCCAGTCGTCCTCGGCCAGCCCGTCCTCGACGGACACGATCGGGAAGCGCTCGACGAGTCCGGCGAGGTACGACACCATCCCGTCGCCCGGCTCCTCGCGGCCCTCGAAGCGGTAGTGGCCGTCGGCGTAGAGCTCGGTCGCGGCTGGGTCGAGCGCGATCGCCACCCGCTCGCGGTGTCCCGCCCGCTCGGCCGCCTCGAGCACGGCCTCGATCGCCTCCTCGCTCGAGCCGAGGTCAGGCGCGAAGCCGCCCTCGTCGCCGACGGCGGTCGCGAACCCGCGTTCGTGCAGCAGCGCGTGCAGCGCGTGGAAGACCTCGGCGCCGACCCGCAGCGCCTCGGCGAACGTCTCGGCGCCGGCGGGCACGACCATGAACTCCTGCAGGTCGATCGAGTTCTGCGCGTGGGCGCCGCCGTTGATCACGTTCATCATCGGCACCGGCAGCGTCGCCGCGTCCTCGCCGCCGAGGTGCCGGAAGAGCGAGAGGCCCGCATCCGCCGCGGCGGCCTTGGCCACGCCGAGCGACACGCCGAGGATCGCGTTGGCGCCGAGGCGACCCTTGTTCGGCGTGCCGTCGAGCTCGACCATCCGCTCGTCGACCGCGCGCTGGTCGGCCGCAGCGAGGCCCTGCACCGCCTGCGCGAGCTCGCCGTTCACGTTCGCCACCGCGCGCGAGACGCCCTTGCCGGCCCACTCGCTCCCGCCGTCGCGCAGCTCGAGCGCCTCGTGCACGCCGGTCGATGCGCC
The DNA here is from genome assembly GCA_035688325.1 of Gaiellaceae bacterium. Lineage (GTDB taxonomy): Bacteria > Actinomycetota > Thermoleophilia > Gaiellales > Gaiellaceae > AC-32. The sequence goes on along the minus strand of DASSMZ010000046.1, from coordinate 1,074 downwards.
GGAGGGCACGGCCGCGCGGCCGAAGGCGCCGGACTCGAGCCGGACGTCGACCTCGACCGTCGGATTGCCGCGCGAGTCGAGGATCTGCCTTGCGTGAACCCTTGCGATCGCGGTCATGCGCCTGCCTCCTTGGCGAGATCGAAGTAGCGGTCCTGCTCGTCCAGCTCCAGCTCGGTCCAGCGCCGGCCGTCGCCGGCCGCGAGCCGCTCCGCGCGCTCGACCCGCGCGACGAAGCGGTCGCTCATCGCCCGCAGCGCGAGCTCGGGCTCGACGTTGAGCCGCCGCGCGACGTTCACGGACGCGAAGAGCACGTCGCCGAGCTCCTCGAACACGTGCGGGTCGGGCTCCGTCTCCGGCGCCGGCTCGCCGCCGGCCTCGGCGATCGCCTCCTTCAGCTCGCGCAGCTCGTCGTCGAGGTCGGCGAGCGCGCCCTCGACGTTCGGGTACTCGAAGCCGACCGCCCGCGCGCGCCGCTGCACCTTGCGCGCGTAGAGCAGCGCCGGCAGCGACTCGGGCACGTCGTGGAAGACGCCTTCGCGCTCTTCCTGCTCGCGCTTGATCCGCTCCCAGTTCTCGCGCACTCGCCCGGCCGTCCGCGCCTCGGTGTCGCCGAAGACGTGCGGATGCCGCCGGACGAGCTTCTCGTGCACCGCCCGCGCGACGGCCTCGAGGTCGCCGGCGCCCTCCTCCTGCAGCAGCAGCGACAGGAAGTAGACCTGGAAGAGCAGGTCGCCGAGCTCGTCCAGCAGCTTCGCCCGGTCGTCAGCGAGCGCCGCGTCGGCGACCTCGTACGCCTCCTCGACCGTGTGCGGGACGATCGTCCTGGCCGTCTGCTCGCGGTCCCAGGGACAGTCCCTGCGCAGCCGCTCGGTCAGCTCCTGCAGCTCGAGCAGCGCCTGCGCCAGCGCCAACGGTCTAGCCGGTGGTGGTCGCGCCCGTCGTCGACGACGACTGCTTGCACGGGTCCTGGCCCGGCGGCGGCGCGTAGCCCTTGGCGTAGCCGATCGTCCCGCAGTAGTGCTTCTTCATCTTGTTCAGCCAGTCGTTCATCTTCGTCTGCTTGTCCTGCGACAG
>DASSMZ010000038.1:0-10279 GCA_035688325.1 Gaiellaceae bacterium | reverse complement strand
TCAGCTCTCCGAGCTCGAGTGGACGACTCGCCCGCACGAGCCGGACGAGGCGCCGCGGCACGTCGCCCCGCTGACCGACCGCGCCGGCCTGGCGCACACACGCGCGAACCTCTGGCGGTACGAGCCGGGCGCGAAAGGCCGGCGGCACCGCGACGGCGTCCAGGAGGAGACGTTCGTGCCGATCTCCGGCACGTTGACCATGTACCTCGGCGAGCCGCCGGAGCGGGTGGACGTCGAGCCGGGCGGCATCGTCCACGTCGAGGCCGGGACGGCGCTGCAGGTCGCGAACCACGGCGACGAGGAGCTGCTCGTCTTCATCTACGGCGCGCCCGCCGAGACCGGCGGCGCCGAGTTCCTCGACTCGGCCGTCTAGGCGTTTGCCGACCAGATCAGCAGGTCGAGGATCCGCACCTCGGTCAGCGCGTAGCCTCGCCTCGCGAGGCCGCGCCGAACGTCTCGCAGGGCCGCCCGGTTGCGGTCGAGGTCCTGCTTGTAGCTGCGAACGAGCGCCGTCGCCCGCTCGCCGAACCCTGGCGGTGCCGGATCGTCGCTCGCCAGGTAGGCCTGCACGACGCTGTCCAGGATCGGGATCAGCGCCGTCCGCTTCGCGTGGAGGGTCTTCGTCATCTTCGAGTAGCCGACGCCCTTGATTCCGCCGAAGGCGTCGAAGAGGCGGGTCAGCTCCGTCCACGGCGGGTTCCTCGCCGTCAACGACGCCGTCGGAGCGATGAAGTCGAGCGCCGCCGAGACCTCGCGGCCACGGCTGAGCACAGCAGCGATCTCCGCGGCGGAGATGCGCGCGCCGCCGCGGTTGGCACGCCTGAGGTCTTCCTCGCCGAAAGTCCGCGGGCTCGGGTCGTCCGCGGCTACGCCGTACGCCTCGAGGAACCCGAGCGCAACCTCCAGCGGATCGGTCACCGCCGCGCCCGAGCGGAGAAGAACCGCGCGCTGCACGTAGCTAGGGTCCAGCCGATGGGGGGCGTTCACCTCGAGCTTGCCGAGCCCGACGCGAGCGGCGTGGCGTGAGCGACGGCGCGGTCAGCGAAGCGCTCACGCCGCGGCGGCCAGCGTTGTCCGCGCGGAGGCTCATCGCTCCGCTCGCGCTGGCGCAGTTCATCTGCAGCTTTGCCGGCTCGAACATGAACGTGATGATCAACGACATCAGCAACGACCTGGACACGACCGTGAAGGGTGTCCAGACGGCGATCACGTTGTTCCTGCTGATCATGGCGATCCTGATGATCCCGTGCAGCAAGCTCACCGATCGTTGGGGCCGCAAGCGCTGCTTCACCTGGGGTCTGATCCTCTACGGCATCGGCGCCCTGATCAGCGCCGTCTCGCCGAACCTCGGCGTGCTCATCCTGGGCAACTCGGTCTTCGAGGGGGTCGGCACGGCACTGTTGATCCCGCCCGTCTACATCCTCGCCACGGTCTGGTTCGACGACCTCACGCGCCGGGCCTGGGCGTTCGGCGTGATCAGCGGTCTGGGAGGGATCGGCGCCGCGGCCGGCCCGCTCATCGGCGGCGTGATCACGACCGGAATCAGCTGGCGTGCCGCGTTCGTCTTCCAGGCCCTGGTGATCGTGGTGATCGTCCTCCTGAGCCGGCGCTTGGTCGACCCGCTCCCGGCCGACCCGACGATGCCGTTCGACTTCGTCGGCGCGGTGCTCTCCGGCGTCGGCATGTTGTGCGTCGTCTTCGGGATCCTCCAGGCCGGCACGAACAACGTCCTGTTCGCGGTGCTCCTCGTCGTGGGCGGCGCCTTCCTGGGCGCGTTCTTCTTCTACATCCGCTCGCGTGAGCGAGCGGGGAAGCCGGCACTGCTGACGACGGGCCTGTTCAGGAACCGGACGTGCAACCTCGCGCTCGTCACGCAGAACATCCAGTGGCTGATCCTGATGGGGACCTCGTTCGTCGTCTCCGTCTTCCTGCAGGAGGTGCGCGGCTACAGCGCGATCGCAACCGGGGTCATCTTCACCGCCGCCACGCTGGGGCTCCTCGCCTCGTCGCTCCTCGCAGAGCGCTGGGCGAAGAAGTATCAACAGAAGACCCTGATCGTCGCGGGCTTCGTCGTCACGTTGGCCGGGATCGGGCTCCTGCTCCTGTTGATTCCGATCTCGACGAGGAACATCGCGTTCGTGCCGGGCCTGCTCTTCGTGGGACTCGGCCTGGGCGCGATGCTGACGCCGTCGGTGAACGTCGTGCAGTCGAGCTTCCCGGAGGAACTGCAGGGCGAGATCTCGGGCCTCTCCCGCAGCGTCTCCAATCTCGGCTCGTCCTTCGGCACCGCAATCGCGGGAACGATCCTGGTCGCGGCCGTCGCCCGTGGAAACGGCGCCTATGCCTGGGCGATGTTCTCGCTCGCGCTGTTCGGCCTGGGCGGCCTGGGGGCCGCATTGCTGCTCCCGGCGCGGATCGCCGCTCAGCGTTCGCCGGCCTAGACGCCTTTACACCAGGACGTCCTTCGCGGGCTCCGCTCCGCTCGCCGAAGGTTCCGGCGGCCACGAAGCTGGGAATCACCGGCTCATGCCCGAGGAGACCGTCAACGTCGAGCGCGTCGAGGCGCGCAAGACGCAGTCGGGGAACACGCGCTTCGTGCTCGTCGACGAACGCGGCCGCCAGTTCACGACCTTCAAGGAGCCGATCGCGCGGCAGGCGCTGGCGGCCGAGGGCCGTCGCGCGAAGATCACGTGGCACGAGCAGCAGCGGGGGCAGTTCACGAACGTCTACCTCGACGCGGTCGAGGCGCTCGCGGACGAGGCCGACGCCGGGGCGGAGGAGCGCACGAACGAGATCGCCTGGCGCACCGCGATCGAGGCCGCGCCGTACATCCTCGGCGGCGACGCAGTCGAGCGCGAGGTGCCGCCCGTGGAATTCTTCGAGAAGGTCAAGCCGTTGAAGGACCTCGTCGCCGACGACATCCGTCCGGACGACGAGCCCGACGAGTAGCTACCGCGCGCTCTCGTCGAAGCGCTCGAGCCCGTCTTCGGGCAGCTCGTCCCAGGGCGCCCGCGACTCGACGAAGGTGTGGAACGACGGCCGGATGCCCGGATCGCCGTCGAGGGCACCGAAGCGGACGCCGATCTGGTCGCCCTCGGGCCAGACGTTGCCGAACAGGCTCGACCCGCAGACCTGGCAGAACGCCTTGACACGCCCCTCGCCCGGCGGCTCGTAGACGGTGATCAGCTCCTCGCCCGAGAGGAGCCGAAAGCCCTCGCGCGGCACCCGCCCCTGGGTCAGGCCGAACGCGCCCGAATGCTTGCGGCAGCGCGAGCAGTGGCAGTGGCTCGCCCAGACGAACGGCGCCGTGATCTCGAACTGCACGCCGCCGCAGAGGCACGAGCCACGCAGCGGGCTCTCGGGGCTCGGCTCGGGCACGGAGGCATGACTATCACACGGTCGGCGCGAGCTCGAGCTCGTCGTGGAGCAGCACCTCGCCGTCCCTCGCGACGAGCGCCGCGACCACGCGCTTCTTGTCCCGCTTGCGGCGCAGCACCCGCGGCGGCTTCTCGCTCACGTGCTTGTCACCCCACTGCTGCAGCGCGGCCAGCGCCAGGATGAGCTCGTTCCCTTTCTCCGTGAGGCGGTACTCGTAGCGCGCCGGATGCCGGCTGTAGCGCCTCCGCTCGAGGATGCCCTCGTCGACGAGCCGCCTGAGCCGGCCGGTGAGGACGTTGCGGGCGATGCCGAGGCTCGCCTGGAGCTGGTCGAACCGCTGGAGGCCGAGGAAGACGTCGCGCACGATCAGCAGCGTCCAGCGCTCGCCCACGATCTCGAGCGCCCGGGCGATCGAGCAGTCCTGGCCCCGGTAGCTGCGGTTCAGCACTGCGCCAAGTCTAGCGGAGTCGGTTTCGTGACGAAACTGAGTTGCTATCCTGGGAGCACCCGAAGGAGGTGCACCTTGACCGAGCATCCCGAGCTCCGGCTCGTCCACACCGTCTGCGCGACCTGCGGCACGGCGTTCGACGTCCGCTCGACGGCGGCGTCGCTCTCCGTCGAGACCTGCTCGAACTGCCACCCCGCCTACACGGGCCGGCAGCACGCGGCCGTCCGCGGCGACCGGATCGAGCGCTTCAACCGCCGCCGCTCGCTGGCCGCGTAGCGCGCCGGTTAGATTCGTCCGGGTGACGACGCCCCGGACGCCGGAGTTGCGCGCACTCGCAGAGCGGCTCGTCGCCGCGCTGCCAGCGGTCGTCGAGGAGGTCGTGCTCACCGGCAGCGTCTCGCGCGGCGTCGCCGACGACGTGTCGGACATCGAGCTGCTCGTCGTCACCGGCGAGCGGCTCGAGCTCGACGCGTGCTTCGAGCACGCTCGTCGCGCCGGGCTCGAGGCGCTCGACACGTGGGGGCCGCAGGGCTGCGAGACCTCGCGCGTCTTCGGGTACCTCGACGGCGTACCGATCGAGCTCGTCTGGTGGTCGCGCGACGTCGCCGAGCGAGCAGTCGCCGCTGTGCTCGACGGCGTGCCGTCAGGCTCGGGCGACGCGCTCGCCAACGGCGTCTCGTTGCGGACGGTGGGCCTGCTGGAAGACTGGCAGGAGCGGCTCCGCGCCTACCCGGACGAGCTCGCGGCCGCGCGGATCGAGGACGCCGCGCTCACGTGGGGCGGCTACGCGCCGGCCGGCATGCTCACGATCGTCCGGCCGGGCGAGCGGCTCCCGCTCGTCGAGCGCCTGCTCGACGACGTGCTGCGCGTGCTTCGGATCGTGTACGCCCTGAATCGCGTGTGGGAGCCGACGACGAAGCGGCTGGCGGCGCGCGTGGAGGCGCTGCCCGTGAAGCCGGACCGCCTGGCGAAGCGGATCGAGCTGGTGCTCACGGAGCCGGATCCGGTCGCGGCCGCACTCGCGCTGACCGAGCTGCAGGCAGACACGCTGGCGCTCGCTCCGGGCGGTCCGAACGTCGACCGCGCCCGCCGCTGGGTCGACGACGTGCTCGGCGTCCTGCGCTCAGAGGCCGCAGACGGCAGGGCTGGGTAGGTCGTTGCGGCCCTGCGGCGCCATCGGCCCGCGCTGCATCAGCCCCCACGTGACGAGCGCCCCGAAGACGAAGCCGCCAACGTGGGCGAAGAAGGCGGTGCCTCCGCCGTTCGCAGAGGCCGAGACGAGACCGAAGCCGCCCTCGAACAGCTGGTAGAGGAACCAGAAGCCGAGGAAGACCCACGCCGGCAGCCACGCCGGCCAGAAGACGATCAGGCCGAAGACGGTGCTGGTCGGGTAGAGCACGAAGAACGCGCCGAGCACGGCCGCGATCGCGCCGCTCGCGCCGAGGTTCGGCACGCGGGCGGCAGCGTCGGTGCCGAAGAGCAGCGTCACCGCCGTCTGGGTGAGCGTCGCGACGAAGCCGCCCGCGAAGTAGAGGGCGAGGTACCGCAGGTGGCCGTACGCGTCCTCGACGTTCTTGCCGAAGACGGCCAGGAAGAGCATGTTCCCGAGGATGTGGTCCCAGCTCCCGTGGAGGAACATCGACGTGATCCAGCTGACGCCCCACGACTCCGGCGCGCGGCACGAGCTGTTCACCGAGCACGGGTAGAACGAGGCGTGGAAGACGGCGTGGTTCAGGTCCGGCAGCTCGTACAGGAGCCAGACCGCGAAGCAGGCGACGACGAGCGCCCAGTTGACGAACGGGAACCGTCGCGCCCGGAGGCCGTCGGAGAGCGGGAGCACCGGGCGAGTGTCGTTCTCGTCCGGCCCCGACGCAAGGCTCCGGAGCACGCCCGGGACAGTCCCGTCCGGGGAGCTTAGGTTTGGCGGGATGATCGTCGCCGCCGACGTGACCCCGCAGACCGGGCTGGCGCTCGTGCTGGCGCTGGCCTCGACCGCCTTGATCAACGTCGCGTACCTGCGCGAGCACGATGCGGCCGCCGCGTTGCCCGCGCTCACGCTGCGCCGGCCGCTGCACTCGGCGCACATACTGCTGACCGACCGCAGCTGGCTGGCGGGCTTCGCGCTCGAGAGCGGCGGCTTCCTCCTCTACGTCGTCGCGCTGGCGCTCGCGCCGCTCGCGCTCGTGCAGAGCATCGCGGCGGGCGGCATCGGGATCCTCGCGTTCGCGTCCGCGCGCATGAGCCGCCGGCGGCTGGGGCGGCACGAGCTGGCGGGCGTGGTGCTGTCGACGCTCGGCCTGCTGGCACTGGCCGTCTCGCTGGCGGGCGGCAGCGGCGAAGGCAGCGGGGGCACGACCGCCGGCATCCTGCTGTGGTTCGGGATCACCACCGGCGCCTCCCTGGTGGCGCTCGCGCTCGGCCGCCGCTTCGGCGAGCTCGCGGTCGCGGAGGGCCTGGCGGGAGGGCTCCTCTTCTCGATCGGCGACATCTCGGTCAAGGTGGCGACGCAGGGAGGCGCGCGCTACGCGTTCGCGATCGGCGTCGTTCTCGGCTACTCGCTCGGCACCGGGCTCCTGCAGCTCGGCTACCAGCGAGGAGGCGCGCTCACGGTCGCCGGGCTCGCCACGCTGGTCACGAACGCGCTGCCGATCGCCGCCGGCGCGGTCGTGCTCGGCGAGCCGGTCCCGTCGGGCGTGTTCGGCGCGCTCCGCCTGCTGGCGTTCGCAGCGGTGACGACCGGCGCGGTGCTCCTCGCGCGGCCGGACCGCACCGCCACGGCGGAACGTCCTGCCTCACGTGTGCTGTAGGTTCGGCGCGTGGGGCGAGCGCTAGGAGACGTGCTGCCGCTCGCAGTCGCGGTCGCCGTGTTCCCGGTGCCCGTGATCGCCGTCGTCCTCGTGCTCGGCTCGAGCCACGGCCGCGCGAAGGGGCTCGCGTTCGTGCTCGCGTGGGCGGTGGGGCTCGGCACGATCGGCGCGATCGTGCTCCTCCTCGCGGGCGCCGCGGACGCGAGCGACGGCGGCGAGCCGGCAACCTGGGTCGCCGTGCTCCTGCTCGTGACCGGCCTGCTCCTCCTGGCGCTGGCGGTCAAGCAGTGGCGCGGGCGCCCGCGCGGGGGCGAGGAGACGCCGGTGCCCGGCTGGATGCGGACGGTGGACGAGTTCGGCGTCGTCAAGGCCGGCGGCGCCGGCTTCGCCCTCTCGGGGCTCAACCCGAAGAACATCCTGCTGACCGCCGCCGCGGCAGCCGAGATCGCCGACGTCGGGCTTCCCGCCGGGCAGCAGGCCGTCGCCCTGGCCGGGTTCGTCGTGATCGCGTCGGTCGGTGTGCTGACCCCGCTCGTGCTCGCGCTGGCGCTCGGATCCCGCTCGGGCGACGTGCTGGACGGCATCCGCAGCTGGATGGCGCGCAACAACGCCGTCATCATGGCCGTGCTCTTCCTGCTGATCGGCGCGAAGCTGGTCGGCGACGCGATCGCCGGCTTCTCGAGCTAGTGCATGCCGTTGGCGATCGCGACCGCCTCGAGACGGGAGTGCGTGCCGGTCGCGCGCAGCACCTCGCGGATGTGGTTGCGGACGGTCTCGACGCTGAGGTGCAGCTCCTCCGCGATCTGCCTCGTCGAGCGGCCACGCTCGAGCAGCCCGAGCACCTCGGCCTGGCGCGGCGTCAGGTTCAGGTCGGGATGCGGGTGCGGCTCCTCGACGATCTCCGAGACCTGCCCGAAGACGCCGACCACGTGCTCGCCGTCGCGAAGCGGCACCGAGCTCACCTCGACCGCGAGGCGGTCGCCCCGGGCGCCGAGCACGACCACGGGCGCATCCGTCACCTTGGCGGCGCCGACGACCTTGCGCGCGAACAGCTCGCGGGCGCGCAGCGTCTCCTCGGGCGCCACGACCGACGTGAACTGCCGCCCGCGCACGTCGCCGACGAGGTTGCGGCCCGCCTTGTTCACCCAGCGGATCACGCCGCCGGTGTCGATCACATAGCTCGGCACGTTGACGTGCTCGAGCACGTCGTCGAGCCGCATCGACTGGATCGCTGACATCGGCATGGCGGCAGTCTCCTACACGTGGAGGCGGTGGCGGTAGAGCACCGCGTTGAGCTCGGCCGAGATCACGGCCACGCGGCCGACGAGCACGAGCGAGAACAGCAGCGCGGTCGCGACGCCCAGCGCGCCGTAGGTGTCGGCGCGATTCTCCACGAGGCGCGCCGTGACGTAGACGTTGAAGAGGTTCACGCCCAGCAGGCCGACGCCGAACAGCAACGACCCCGGCACGAGCGCGGTCCACCGTGCGTCGCCGTGCGGCAGCTGACGGGCGAGGAGCAGCCACGCGCCGCCCACGACCACGGTGTAGACCGCGAGCACGAACAGGCCGCCGAGCTGGTCGTGGCGGCGAATCCAGCTGACGATCTCGGTCGCCGCGACCGTGGCGAGCAGCACGGCGAGCAGGACGCCGACCCCCCGCGGCGTGGTGCGGGCGCCGCGACCGGTGCTGTGCCAGACGATCGCGTGCACGATCGCGAGCGCCCGGTAGAGCTTCGCCCCCGCGTAGAGGACGGCCGGGATCATCAGGATGAAGACGAGCCAGCGCGCGCCGCTCGACGCGGTCGCCGCGACGTTCGACGCGAACAGCCCGTGCAGCCCCGCCTCCTTCGTCACCTGCCGGGTGCTCTTGTCCGCGGCGCCCGCGTACAGGCCGAGGCCCGAGACGAGCAGGAGCGAGGTCGGGAGCAAGAGCACGAAGAGCCGGTACGCGAGGGCACCGGCGAGCAGGCCGCCGCCGATCGACGAGTCGCCCTCGTACAGCGACCAGCAGAGCTCGACCGAGGCGTGCCGCGACCGGGCCGCCTCGAGGCGCACCCTCGCCGCCTCCCCTCGCTCGCGCCACCGTTCGACTTGGCCGCCGCTCACGGCGTCAGCGTGAGCTCGGCCGGGAGCACGACCTCGTCGCCCTCGCCCGCGAGCTCGCGCCGCACCCGCGCGTCGAAGTAGACGTAGACGGAGGTGATCGCGACGAACGGCATCGTGACCGCGTAGATCACGCCGGAGATCACGTTCACGAGCCAGAACGGCGCGCCGGTGACCAGGATCAGCAGCGCGCCGACGAGCGGCCCGGCGACGAGCGCGAGCGCTCCGCCGACCACGATCAGCGTCGCGACCTTCAGCCAATGCCCGCGGACGAGGCGGCCACTCCCGCGAAGTCCTCCGAGCGCGCCTCTGCCCTCCAGCTCGATCACGGGCGCGATCAACGCCCAGCGGCCGGCGAGCCAGATCGCGACCGGGATCAGGAAGATCGAGCTCGCGAGCAGCGAGACGACGACGGAGGCGATCACGAGCGACCCGAGCAGCGGGACGACGATGTCCGCCGCGAGCCGGTACGCGTGGACGATCCCCGGGCGCCGGCCCGCGTCGATCTCGGCGATCGCGCGCGCCGTGGCCGCCTGGACGATCCCGAGGCCGAGCAGCGTCAGCGCCGTGCCCACGGCCAGGACGACGAACGAGAGCGCGCCGCTGTCGCCGCTGGTCTGCACGCCGAGCACGCTGGTGGCGTGCAGGACGAGCGCCTGCAGCAGCGTGACGAGCAGCAGGATCGGGACGAACACGAGCCCCATCCCCGCGAAGAGGCCGAACCTCGTCGCGTACATCCGCCCGGACGCCGACAGGATCTGCCCCCAGGAGCGCCGCCGGGCGACCTGCAGGGGCGCGCTCGGGCGCCAGCGCGTCCGCGTCAGCAGGAAGATCGCGAACAGGACGAGCGCGGCGAGCACGAGCGTGAACAGGAGCGGCTGGTCGACGAGCCGGACGAGGGCGCTCGAGCCGTGGCCGACGGCGCCGCAGAAGAAGTCGGTCGCGGTCGTCCCGAAGACGCTGCCGCCCGGCACCGTGTAGCTGCGGGCGCGCCAGCCCTCGGACCACGTGATCGGCTCCTTCCACTGCTCCTTCAGGTTCGGCCCGGTCGGGCCGTTGAAGAAGGCCGGCCGCAGCTCGCCCCAGCGGCCCTCGAAGCCGATCCACGGGTACTCGCGCGCGGCCGCCTGCGGGTCGCTCGGGATCGTCCGCACGACCGGCCGCAGGTCGAAGGTCGGCCCGCGCGTGTCGTCGCAGCCGACGCCCTCGGACGCCGAGCTGCCGAGGTAGAGCGACTCGCCGTAGAAGTTCGCGTGCGAGCCCGCCGCCGGGTGCACGACCGGGTGGGTGCCGCCGACGCGCTCGAGCTTGTCGTCCGTCCACGCGGCCCGCTCGGCACCCTCGTGCTGGCTGTACCCGACCTCGGTCGGCGAGCGCTCGAGCGCGTCGGCGGCGGTCGGCGCGTCGAAGACGAGCTGCACCATCTCCCAGTCGCCCTCGTGCAGGTTGTTCCAGTCGTTGAAGACGTAGAAGAGCCAGTACTGGAGCGAGAGCTTGCCCGGGTGCGCGGGGTCGGTGGCCACGTGCGCGTAGACCGTCGGCGG
>DASSMZ010000012.1:0-3991 GCA_035688325.1 Gaiellaceae bacterium | reverse complement strand
CGACCCGCGCGTGATGGGGATCGGGCCCGTGCCGGCGGTGCGCAAGCTGCTCGACCGCGCCGGCCTCGGGGTCGGCGACCTCGACCTGGTCGAGCTGAACGAGGCCTTCGCCTCGCAGAGCCTGGTCGTGATCCGCGAGCTTGGGCTCGACCCCGAGCGGGTGAACGTGAACGGCGGCGCGATCGCGCTCGGCCACCCGCTCGGCATGAGCGGCGCGCGGCTCGTGGTCTCGCTCCTCCACGAGCTGCGGCGGCGCCGCGGACGCTACGGGCTCGCGACGCTGTGCGTCGGCGTCGGCCAGGGCCAGGCGGCATTGTTCGAGCGGTGAGCGAGGCCGACGATCTCTACCGCGAAGGCGTCGAGGCGTTCCGCCGCGGCGAAGACGAGCGGTCGCGCGAGCTGAACGTGCAGAGCCTCTCGCGGGCGCGCGCGGCCGGCGATGCGGCCGCGGTCGTGAAGGCGTCGATGGGGCTCGCCCGCCTGGCGTTGCGGGCCGGCGACCTCGACCGGGTGCACGCGCTGGTGACCGAGGCGCGGGCGCAGGCACCCGTGGGCGCGGTCGAGTTCGAGCAGGCGAACCTCGGGTGGGTCGAGATCAACGAGGGCAACCTCGACGCTGCAGAAGAGCTGATCCGCGGCAGCCTGGCCGGCGCGCTCGGGGAGAGCGCGTACGGCCGCGCGTTCGGAGCGATCGCGCTTGCCCGCTGCGCCGCGGAGCGGGGAGACGGCGACCGCGCGCGAGAGCTGCTCGCCGATGCCGACGGAGAGCTCGCGGACGCCGGGCTCGTGCTCGACCCTTCCGACCGGCCGGAATACGCGAAGACCGTGGAGCTCGCGAAGGCATGATGGCCGGCGTCGTCGAGCGCTACCTCGAGCTCGCGCTGCGGCTCGGCAAGCACGACGACGACCTCGTCGATTCGTTCTACGGATCGGAGGAGCTGGCCGCGCGCATCGAGGCCGAAGAGCCGCGCGACCCGGTTGCGCTCGCGTACGAGGCGGACGGGCTGCTGGCCGAGCTGGACGACGACCCTTGGCTCGCCGCGCAGGTGCAGGCGCTCGCGACCAACGCGCGCAAGCTCGCGGGCGAGCAGTTCGACTACGTCGAGGAGGGCCTGCTCGTCTACGGGATCGAGCCGCGCTGGCGCGGCGAGGAGACCTTCGAGCAGGCGGCCACGCTGCTCGACGAGGCGCTGCCGGGCGCCGGCGACGTGCGCGACCGCTACGCGTCGTGGCTCGAGCAGACCGCGATCCCGGCGGAGATCCTCGAGCAGGCGCTGCTCGACGTCGCCGCCGAGCTGCGCCGCCTGACCCGCGAGTCGATCGGCCTGCCGGAGGGCGAGGACTACGAGCTCGAGCTCGTCACCGGCGAGCGCTGGCTCGGGTACGCCGAGTACCTCGGCGGGCTGCGGACGAGGATCTCGATCAACACCGACTTGCCGCTGCCGGCCGGCGACATCGCCCACCTCACCTCGCACGAGATCTACGGCGGGCACCACACGCACCGCTGCTGGATCGAGGCCGACCTCGTCCGCGGCCAGGGCCAGACCGAGCGGACGCTCGACCTGCTCTACGCGCCGGAAGCGGTCATCTCCGAAGGGATCGCGGAGACCGGGCCGTCGCTCGTCGCGGGCGACGGGCAGGAGCTGGCGGCCGCCGTGCTCGGCCGGCTCGGGCTCGAGTACGACGCCGAGACGGGCGCGCGCGTGCTCGAGGCGCGCGAGCTGATGCGGCCGGTCTCCGCGAACGTCGCCATGCTCCTGCACGGCCGCGGCGCATCGCGCGAGGAGGCGCTCGACTACGCGACGACCTGGTCGCTCCAGCCGCCCGAGCGGGTCGAGAAGCTCGTCGACTCGCAGCTCCGCAGCGGCTCGCCCGTCTACCAGCACACGTACTGGCAGGGCCGCGAGCTGGTCGCGGCGCACGTCGGCGGCGACCCTGCGCGGCTGCGCGGGCTGATGACGGCACGGCTGCGGCCGGGCGAGCTCGGCTAGCGCAGGTCGCCGGGCAAGAGCGACCACATCGTCGTGTCGACCCACTCGCCGCTGACCGGAAGGACGAAGCCCGACCGCGCAACTCCTTCGCGCTGGAAGCCGACGCGCTCGAGCACACGCTCCGAGGCGACGTTGTCGAGCGACGTTCGCGCCTGGAGCCGTCCCAGGCCGAGCCCGAAGACCCAACCCGCGGCCAGGCGAACGGTTCTGGTCGCGTAGCCGCGGCCACGGCCGTCCGGGAAGAGGATGTAGCCGATCTCAGCGAACCCGAACGGCTCGACGAGACCGAACATGACGCGCGTCAGGCCGACGCGCTCGTCGTGCCCCTCGGCGTAGACGGAGAAGACGGCGTTGGCGCCGCCCCGCCATCCGTCACGCTGCTGCGCGATCACGGTGACGGGATCGGTCACCTGGGAAGGACCGCCGAGGATCCAGCGGACGATCGCAGCGTCGTCGAAGTGGCGCAACGAGGCCGCGTCGCGCTCCGGGTCCGGCACCCGCAGCGTGACGACGCCGTCGCTCAGCGGCGGCTCGGGCGGCCGGAGGTCGACGATCACGGCCCGATCCTCCCAGAACCCGCCGCCGATGAGTCCGGCCGCGCCGGGCCGTCATCACTGCGGAGGATCCCGAACGACAAGGAGGACCACCGTGAGCGAGACCAACGTCTACCGGATCTGGATCGAGGCGACGCCGCAGCGCATCTGGCAGGCGCTGACCGACCCGAGCGAGCTCGAGCGTTACGGCTATGGCGGCCGCTACGAGATCGACGTCCGCCCCGGCGGCGCGTACCGCGTCGGCGCGACCGACCAGATGCTCCAGGCCGGCGCACCGGAGCGGATGCTCGAGGGCGAGTACGTCGAGGTCGACGAGCCGCGGCGCCTGGCGCAGACGTGGCACGCGCTGTTCGACGAGCAGATGACGGCGGAGCCGCCGACGCGCATCACGTACGAGCTCGAGCCGGGCGCCGGCGGCGTCACGAAGCTCACGCTCACGCACGAGGTCGCCGGCGCGCCGCTCGTCGCCGCGATCACGACCGGCGCGGTCGCCGAGGCCGGCGGTGGGTTCCCGTGGGTGCTGAGCGACCTCAAGACGTACCTCGAGACCGGCAAGACGCTGCCGGTGCAGATGGGCGCGTAGGCTCCGCGCATCGACGGTCTCGTCACGCAGCGGCACCCTTCGCTCGACCGCTCGCTCGACCTGCTCGCGGCGATCCGCGCGGAGGCCGAGGCGCAGTCGCTCGTGCTCGCCGCGTGCGTCGTGGACGCCGCCGGGCACCTGATCGCGAGCCAGCGGATGGACGGCGCTGCGCTGGGCGCGATGCGCCTGGCGGTCGGCAAGGCGTACACCGCGGCGCTGTGGGGGATGCGCACCGGCGACTTCGGCGAGAGCACGCTGCCGGGCGGCGCCGACTGGGGCTTCAACACGACCGACGCGCGCATCGTCGTCTACGCCGGGGGGCTGCCGCTCTTCGCCGACGGCGAGCTCGTGGGCGCTGCCGGAGCGAGCGGCGGCACGCCCGAGCAGGACGAAGCGTGCGTCCGGGCCGCGGCGCTCGGCGCCGGCTTCGCCGTCGAGTAGCGTGAGGGCGATGTCCCGCCCCGCCGTCGTTGGCGCCGCGCTCGCCGCCTCCGCGCTCTTCGGCGGCGCCGACCAGTACCTCGGCAGTTTCTCCGCGCATCCCTGGGCGGCGGATGTGAGCCTGCTCTCCGCACCGTGGCTCGTGCTCGCCTTCGTCGCGGGCTGGACGCAGCGCGAGCCCGGCCGCGCCGCGCTGCTCGGACTTGCGTGCACGTTCGCCGCGCTCGTCGGCTACGGCGCGATGACGCTGAGCCCCGTCGAGCACGCACTGCTGACGCTCTCGGCGGTCGAAGGCTTCGTGCGGAGCAGCAGGCGCGTGATCGTCGGCGGCCTGTTCACGGGCCCGCTGTTCGGGTGGCTCGGACATCGCTGGCGCGCCGGCCGCGCCTGGCCCGGGGCGGTGCTCGTGGCGGGCGCCGTCT
>DASSMZ010000263.1:0-10459 GCA_035688325.1 Gaiellaceae bacterium | reverse complement strand
GAGGTGCTCGAGCTGACCCGAGCCGACGAGGCGGAACCGCAGCTCGGGCGCCGCGTGAGCGGCGTCGAGGATCGTCTCGAGCCCGTGCAGCGGGATCAGCTTGCCGACGAAGAGGACGGTGAACGGCTTCGCGGGCTCGCGGCCGGGTGTGAACAGCCGGTCCTCGGCGCCGACGAACGCCACCTCGACCTGTTCCGGCGGGAGGTCGGCGAGGCCCGCGAGGTGCGCGGCGCCCGCGCGGGTGTCGGCGACGACCAGCGTGGCCGCGCGCAGGGCGCGCCGGTCGGCGGCAGCGAGCGCGCGTGCCGCCGCGGAGCCGCGGCGGAAGCGGCCGCGATCGCTCACGAACGTGTCGGAGAGCGAGACGAGCGGGTTGAAGACGACCGGCCTACCGCGCGCGGCGAGGCGCGCCGCGGGGAGGTCGAAGTGGCCCGGGTAGCCGACGACGAGCGCATCGAAGCCGTTTGGAGGCGGCCTCAGGAGCCGCAGCTCGGCCGCCGCGAGCCTCGCCGCCGCGCCGATCCCGGCGCTCCAGTTGTCGCGGCGCCCGTCCCACACCGCAACGTGCCGCTCGTCGACGGCGACGCCTGCGCCGCGCAGGCACGAGATCACCTGCGCGTTGCGCGGATAGTCGCGCTGGTAGGTGCCGAAGTAGAGGACGCGCATCGGAGCTCCCTTAGCCCGAATCCGGCCGTCGGCCCTTCTTCCCTTGCTTCAGGCGCGCCCTGCCTCCTCCCCACTGCGAGCCTATCCGGCGCGAGCGCACGTGTCTGTCACGCCTCTGTGCCCAATCCGTGACGGCTAGGAGAGAACCTCGTCCACCTGCGACTCGGTGCGCTCCAGCGCCGTCGACCGCTCCTCGTGCTGGCTCGTGATCAGCTCGCTGATCAGCCCGAGCGAGAAGAACTGCAGCCCGACGACCATCAGCAGCACGCCGAGCAGCAGCAGCGGCCGGCGGCCGATCGCGTGCCCCTCGATCTTGTCGATCGTGAGGTACACGAGGACGCAGAAGCCGATCGTCGACAACGCGAGACCGAGCCCGCCGAAGAGATGGAGCGGCCGGTAGCGGTAGCGGCCGATGAACGAGACGGTGAGCAGGTCGAGGAACCCGCGGACGTAGCGCTCGACGCCGTAGCGCGAGCGCCCGTGCTCGCGAGGCCGGTGGTTGACCGGCAGCTCCGCGACGCGGTGCCCGCGGTAGTGCGCGAGCACGGGGATGAAGCGATGCAGCTCGCCGTAGAGGCGAAGCCCGCGCACGACCTCGGCGCGGTAGGCCTTCAGGCCGCAGTTGAGGTCGTGCAGGCGCAGGCCGGAGACGCGGCCGGTGACCCAGTTGAAGATCTTCGAGAGCACGCGTCGTGTGATCGGGTCGCGCCGGTGCGACTTCCAGCCGCTGACGAGGTCGAAGCCCTCGTCGAGCTTCGCGAGCAGGCGCGGGATCTCGGCCGGGTCGTCCTGCAGGTCGGCGTCGATCGTGACGACGACGTCGCCCTCGGCGTGCGCGAACCCGGCAGCGAGCGCGGCGGCCTTGCCGAAGTTCCTGCGCAGCCGGATCACGCGGACATTCGTCTGGGCGTTGTGGAGCCGGGTCAGGGCGCCGAACGAGCCGTCGGTCGAGCCGTCGTCGACGAAGACCGCCTCCCAGGGCTGGTCGAGGGGCTGGAGCGCCGACTCCAGCTCGTCGTAGAGGAGCGCCACCGTCCGCTCCTCGTCGTGAACCGGGACGACGACGGAGATCACGGCGCGTGAGCCTATCCGCCGCCGCATACCGTATGCGTCACCCGTGGCCGATCTGCTGACGATCGAGGAGGCCCAGCGACTCGTGCTCGAGCGGGTCGAGCGGCTGCCGTCCGAGCGCGTGCCGCTCGACGGGGCGGCCGGACGGGTGCTGGTCGAGGCCGGGCGCGCGGTGGTCGACCTGCCGCCGTTCCGCAGCTCGGCGATGGACGGCTTCGCGGTTCGCTCGGCGGACACGCCGGGAACGCTGCCGGTGGTCGCGCGGGTCGCGGCCGGGCGGCCGGCGCTGCGAGCCCTCGAGCACGGCGAGGCGATGGGGATCGCGACCGGCGGAGTCGTCCCCGAGGGCGCGGACGCCGTCGTTCCGATCGAGCGCGTTGTCGAGCGTGCAAACGCGATGGAGGTTCCGGAAGCCGTTGCGGCGGGAGCGAACGTCCGCCCGCAGGGCGGCGATCTGCGCGCCGGGGACGAGGTCGTGGCAGCAGGCGTTCGGCTCACGCCCGCCCGGCTCGGGGCGCTCGCGGCTGCGGGAGTCGCGGAGGTTGCCTGCGGGTCGAGGCCGCGCGCCGCCGTGCTCGCGACGGGAACCGAGCTGCGCCGGCCGGGGGAGCCGCTCGGGCCCGGGGAGGTCTACGAGGCGAACGGGCTGATCCTCGAGTCGCAGCTCCGGTCGGCGGGCGCCTCGGTCGAGCGCCTGGCGGCCGTTGCCGACGACGAGGATGCCCACCGCGAGGCGCTCGCACGCGGGCTCGAGCACGACGTGCTCGTCACCTCCGGGGGCGTCTCCGTCGGCCCGCACGACCTCGTTCGCGCGATCGAGGCCGAGCTCGGGGTGGAGGAGGTGTTCTGGCGCGTGGCGGTGAAGCCCGGCAAGCCGGTCTCGTTCGGCGTGCGAGGGCGGACGCTCGTGTTCGGACTGCCGGGGAACCCGGTCTCGTCGCTCGTCGCGTTCGAGCTCTTCGTCCGCCCGGCCGTGCTCGCGCTGCAGGGCCACGCCGATCCTTTGCCGCGGTTCGAGCCGGGGACGCTCACAGCCGGTCTGAGACGCAGCCCGGCGCGCGACCAGCTGGTGCGCGCTCGCCGGCGGTCGAGCAGCGGTGCCGCAGTCGAGCTCGAGCCGCTGACGGGCCAGGAGTCGCACATGATCGCGCGGGCGGCCGCGGCGGACGCGCTCGTGCTCGTGCCGCGGGGCGAGGGGGAGCTCGAGCCCGGCTCGCCCGTCCGTTACCTCCGGCTGGGCTAGCTCAGCCTTCCGTGGCCGCGAGCGGAGCAGCGGCCAGCACGCGAGTCGGTGCGGCGATCGCCGGCTGCCCGCGCGGCTCGATCCGGACGAGCCGCGCCGACACGATGTAGCGGTGCGACGCGAAGAAGCGCGGGTGGCACGCCTGCAGCTTCACGATCTCGCGGCCGGTGGAGCGCAACGCGCCCAGGTCGTCGGCCGGCACGATCTGCGTCCTGAAGACGCGGTAGACGAAGGTTCCGTACGGGACCTCGACCGTCACCGGGTCTCCCGCGCGCATCCGCTCGATGTGCGCGAACGGCGCGAGGTACGTCGTACGGTGCCCGGCGATGTAGACCAGCTGGCCTTCGCCGGGCATGTACGTCCGGCGGTCGAGCCCGGGTCCCTTCTTCAGCGAGCCGTCGTCCGTGCCGTCGACGAGCACCATGTTCAGGCCGAGGCGAGGCACGCGCAGCCGGCCGATCGCCTGGCCGCGCTGTGAGTCCAGCCGGTACTGCCGGGCCTCGGCGCGCATCTCCGCTGCGATCGCGCCCGCTCGGGTCGCGGCCTGCGCCTTCACGATCGACGCGGGCGGCCGGTAGTCGCGGGCCCGGCGGTCGTAGCTCTGGCTCAGCTGGTGCTGCTTCCAGGTCGTGTAGAGCGCCGTGAACGGGTCCTGCCACTGCCAGACGACGACGACCCACGCGAGCACGGCGACGCCGCCGACGAGCATCAACGTGCCCAGCGTCCGCGTGGCTCTTCTCGCGGTCATCCTTCCATTGCCCTTCGCTCCCGAGCGTGCTGTTTCCTCGCTGCTCTCACTGTAAGCACCGTGCGCCGAACTGCCTCCCGCAGCGGCCCGCGCGGAGCGCGCTCCCGCGCATCGGGGTACGGCGCGTAGCGCCCGACCGTCAGCGCCGACATCTGGCCCGCGACGGCGAGCCAGCCGACCGCGATCACGACGGCGGCGAGCTTGACGTACCCGGCGGCCGTGAGCTCCGCGAGGTACCACGGGGTGTCGAGGCCGAGGTGATAGCGCACGGCGAACGACAGGAACAGCAGCAGCGGCCCAAGGAATCCCGCGGCGAGCACGGCGAGACGTGTCCACACCGGATGGGAGCGCACGTGTGGCAGCCAGAGCCAGGCGTGGAGCGACGGGAGCACGAAGATCAGCGCGAACGGGTTCGTCGCGACGACGAGCAGCGCGACCACGCCGAGCGCGAGCAACGCCGCCGTCGCGCCAGCGAGGTCCTCCGTCGCCGAGACCGGTCGCGACGGTGCCAGCCGGGGCCGTGCCACGAGCCACCCGAGGAGCACCAGCACCGCCAGCCCGAGGAGACCGAGCACCGGCCAGTTCGTCGCAGGCGAGCCTTGCGGCGGAAGCGGCACCGAGGGCGCCTTCGGCCAGATGCCGATCAGCGCGAACACCACGAAGACGATCGCCGTCCAGATCCAGAACCCGAGCCTGCTGCGGTAGCTGCGGAGCGCCGGCAGGAGCGCGATATGGCGACGGCGGCAGTGGGCGAAGAGGTCGACGGCGCAGACGAGGAAGGGCAGCAGCATCGCGAGCAGGACGAGCTCGATCGCCCAGCCGGGCAGCACTCGCGGGCCGAAGTAGACGTAGCGGGAAGTCCCGGGCGCGAGCTCGGCTCCGCCGTCCAGCCACAGCAGCAGCTGCTGCGCCGACCGTCCGAGCTCCCCGAACCGCACGCGGTCGAGCTGCCGCGGCGAGTCGGTGAACGCCGACGGAGCGCGCTCGCCCCCGCTCGTCAGCGTGAGCGCCGGGATGCCTTGGGCGAGCAGCGGCCCCTGCTCGTCGAGCGTGAACGGGAACCCCAGGTCGAC
Source organism: Gaiellaceae bacterium (assembly GCA_035688325.1). Classification (GTDB taxonomy): domain Bacteria; phylum Actinomycetota; class Thermoleophilia; order Gaiellales; family Gaiellaceae; genus AC-32. Next base: position 5,658 of record DASSMZ010000263.1, on the reverse strand, counting down.
GAGCTGTGACAGCGCGCTCGCGTGCGCGGGGCGGCGACCCGCCTGGTCGAGCACGCGCTGGGCCGCCGTCTCGACGAACGGTGCCGAGGCGAGTCGCGGCTCGTCGCCGCCGAGCACGATGCGGGGCGGCCCGCGGCTCGCGAGGGCGTCGAGTGAGTACGCCGCGACCACCTGGCCCGGATGCGTCTTCGCGAAGTGCCGCGCGCCGAGGCTGCCGAACGCGCCACCGTCGGTCGCGACGAAGACCAGCGTGTGCTGTGGCGTGACTGCGCGCGCGCCGCCGGCCGACCCGTACGACCGGGCGAGCTCGATCAGCGCCGCGATGCCGGAGCCGTTGTTGTTCGCGCCCGGCCCGGTGCCGTCGTCGTCGCGATGCGCGAGCACCGCGATTTCGTCGGGGGAGCGGCCGGGCACGGTCACGACCTGGTTCACGAGCGTGCGCGTTCCGATCCCGGGCACGTCCGCGCTGAAGCGGTCGGGCGCGACGTGCAGGCCGTACGGCGTCAGCTGGTCGCGCACCCACTGCTCCGCCCCGACCGCGCCGGCCGTGCCCGGCACCCGGTCCGGGTAGAGCCGGGCGAGCTCGGAGGCGAGGCCGATCGCGCCGAAGGTGTCGAACGTGGCGGGCAACGCGGGTTGCGGCGTCGGCAGCGGGTTTGGCTTGTGCACGCTGAAAGCGGCCGCGAGCAGCGGGATGCCGACGAGTAGCCAGGTGCCGCGGTAGAGGCGGCCGCTGACGGGCCGCTCGAGCGAGCCTCGGCGCGGGCGTCGCCGCGAGGAACGGGGCGGGAGCGCCGCCATGGCGTGGCTATAGTAGGTCGCAAGGCGACCTTCGACCGGCTGGCGCCGCGATGCCAGACTCCTCCACCATCCTGCTCGTCGACGACGAGGACTCCGTTCAGAAGCTCCTCGCGTATCCGCTTGAACGCGACGGGTTCCGGGTCGTGCAGGCCCGTGACGGAGAGGAGGCGCTCACGTTCTTCGCACGTGAGCCCGTCGATCTCGTGGTGCTCGACGTGATGCTGCCGAAGGTCGACGGGCTCGAGGTCTGCAAGCGCCTGCGCGCGTCGAGCACGGTGCCGATCATCATGCTCACGGCCCGCGACGACGAGCTCGACAAGGTGCTCGGCCTCGAGCTCGGCGCGGACGACTACATCACGAAGCCGTTCTCGATCCGGGAGTTCCGCAGCCGCGTCCGTGCGCTCCTGCGTCGCGCGGCGATCCCGACCTCCGGTCCCGAGGAGGACGAGACGATCGAGCGGGACGGCCTCCGGATCAACGTCAGCCACCGCGACGTGCACATCGGCGGGCGCGGAGTGCAGCTCACGTACGTCGAGTTCGAGCTCCTGCGCACGCTGGCGGCGAGCCCCGGCCGCGTGTTTTCACGGGAAATGCTGCTCCAGGCGCTGTGGGGCGGCTCCGACTACCGCGAGCCGCGCACGATCGACGTCCACGTCCGCCATCTGCGGGAGAAGCTCGAGCGCGACCCCAGCGAGCCGGAGTACATCCTCACCGTCCGCGGCGTCGGCTATCGCTTCCGGCCGTGAGCCGGTTCGTCCAGAGCGTCGGCACCCAGCTCAGCCTGGCGCTGCTGCTGGTGGTCGCCGTGGCGCTCGGGATCGTGTACCTGACCGTCGTGCCGTCGCTGCGCAACCGCGCGATCAACACGCGCGTGACGAGCATGGAGAAGGTCGCGGCGAGCATCCGGCCGCAGGTCGCCCCGGGTTGGACGCTGAGTGACGAGTACGTCGCGACGCAGTCCGAGGAGAACGGCGGCATCCGAGTCGCGCTGCTGCAGCCGTTGTCGCCCCAAGGCCCGATCACCCCGATTCGGGACTCGGGGCACATCGGGAGCGCGCTGCTCGGCGATCCCGTCGCGAGCCACGCCTACACCGCCGGGCAGGCGGCGCACGGCACCGTCACCACCGGCGAGGCGACGTACGCCGAGGCCGCGGTGCCCGTGCTCGGCGGGGCGTACGTGCTGCTCGTCCGGGCGCCGGTCGAGCTCGGCAGCATCAGACTCGTCGAGCGGCGCGTGCTGCTCGCGGCCGGCGTCGCGCTGCTGATCGCGCTGCTGCTGGGCTACGTCGGCGCGCGGATGTTCGCGCGCCGCATCCGCCGGCTCGAGCGGGCCGCCGACCGCATCGCAGGCGGACGCTTCGACGAGCCGGTGCGCGACGCGGGCGGCGGCGAGCTCGGCGCCCTCGCCGACGCGTTCGAGCGCATGCGCGTGCGGCTCGCCCAGCTCGACGACGCGCGCCGGGCGTTCGTCGCGAACGCCTCGCACGAGCTGCGCACGCCGCTCTTCTCACTGGCCGGGTTCCTGGAGCTGCTCGACGACGAGGAGCTGGACGAGCCGACGCGGCGCGAGTTCCTGGCGTCGATGCGCGAGCAGGTCGACCGCCTGACGAAGCTTGCGTCGGACCTGCTCGACCTGTCGCGGCTCGACGCGGGCCGCCTGACGGTCGAGCGCGAGCCCGTCGACCTCGCCGCGCTGGCACGCGACCTGGAGGCCGAGTTCGGCCTGCTCGCGGCGTCGAGCGACCATCCGCTGAGCGCCACGGTCGACGGCCCGGTGTTCGCCGAGGCGGACGAGCTCCGCGCGCTGCAGCTCGGCAGGATCCTCGTCGAGAACGCGCTCCTGCACACGCCGGTCGGGACGCCGGTCGAGATCCGCACCCGGTCGCTGCACGGAAAGGCGTTGCTGGAGGTCGAGGATGGCGGCCCGGGAATTCCGGAGGAGCAGCGCCAGCAGTTGTTCGAGCGCTTCTTCCGCGTCGACGGCACGCGGGCGTCCGGCAGCGGCCTCGGACTGGCGATTGGGCGTGAGCTGGCGGAGCTGATGGACGGCGCGATCGAGATCGAGTCCGAGCCCGGCCGGACGGTGTTCGCGCTTGTCCTGCCGGCCGCGCAGGTGTCCGCGCGGGTGCCCGAGCCCGTTTTGCCGTGAAAACGGCACCGGCGGAGTCCGCGGCTACAGTGCGACAGCCGTGCGAATCGGGCCTCTCGCAGTATTCGCTCTCGCCTGCGCGCTCGTAGGCGGCGTCGCCGCGCTCGCGATCGGGAAGGCGACCGGCTGGACGGGCTCGGGCTCGACGACCGTCTTCCGCGCGGCGCCGATCCAGCAGCCGGTCGCGGCGACCGCTGCGGTGCGGCCGAGCGCGAAGCCGCTGGTCGGCAACGGCTTCTCACCGAGCGCGATCTACGCGCGTCGCTCGCCGGGCGTCGTCACGATCGTCTCGAGCTTCGGCCGTGACCCGGCGAGCGCCCAGAGCGCACAGGGCTCCGGCTTCGTCGTCTCGCCGAAGGGCTACATCCTCACCAGCTCGCACGTGATCACGAACGCCGGCGGCGGCGCGAGCTCGGTCGCGAAGCCGGCCGACCGTGTCTTCGTCGAGTTTCAGGACCACGACCGCGCGAACGCCAGGATCGTCGGCTGGGACGTCTTCGACGACGTCGGCCTGATCAAGGTCGACCCCGCCGAGCACGCGCTTGCACCGGTGCCGCTCGGGAACTCCGCGGCCGCGGTCGTGGGCGAGCCGGTCGCGGCGATCGGCAGCCCGTTCGGGAACGAGAACTCGCTCGCCGTCGGCGTCGTCTCCGCCACGCACCGCTCGATCGAGTCGCTCACCTCGAGCTTCGACCTCGTCGACGCGATCCAGACGGACGCGCCGATCAACCATGGGAACTCAGGTGGCCCGTTGTTCGACGCGCGCGGGCGCGTGATCGGGATCAACGCCCAGATCCGCAGCACTTCCGGCCAGGCGGAGGGCGTCGGCTTCGCCGTGCCGATCGACTCGGCGAAGCGGTCGATGGAGCAGCTGATCGCGAACGGCTCGGTCTCGTACGCGTTCGTCGGTGTCGAGACGACCGACCTGACGCCGGCGCTCGCGCATCACTTCCACTATGCGGTCACGCGCGGGGCGGTCGTGACGAGCGTGCTGCCGGGTAGCCCGGCGGCGGCGGCGGGCCTGCGCGCAGGCAAGCGGACGTCGCAGGCGTTCGGCATCACGTTCCCGGTCAGCGGGGACGTGATCGTCTCGATCGCCGGTGAGCCGGTCCGTGCGTCCGAGGACATTGCGCGAATCGTCACGAATCTCAGCCCCGGGCAGGTCGTGCGCTTCGGGATCATCCGCGGCCACGACCGGCTCGAGCTGCCGGTTCGGCTGAGCGAGCGCTCGGAAACGCGCTGAGCATCTAGGATCCGAACCCGTGACCTTCGCCGGCGACATGCACGCATCCTCCTGGTTAGGAGCTGCCCCCGAAGGGGAACGACCCGCGTGATGGGCGAAGAGGGCCGCTCCGTGCGCCTGACCATCCCGGCGAGGGCGGAGTACATCACCCTCGGGAGGCTCGCGCTCACCGCAATCGCCGGCGTACGGCCGCTCTCCGACGAGACGCTGCACGACCTGAAGCTCGCCTTGACCGAGGCGTGCACGAACTCGGTGAAGCACGCCTACGGCGAGGACGGCGGGAGCGTCGACATCGTCTACGAGCTGCTTTCCGACCGGCTCGCGGTCGAGGTCGGCGACGCCGGCACGGGCTTCGACCCCGCCGGCGGCCCCGGCGACGCGACCGACGCCGAGCACCTCGAGGAAGGCGGCCTCGGCATCGAGATCATCCGCGCACTGACCGACGAGGTCGAGATCGCGGAGCGCGAAGGCGGCGGATCGCGGCTGCGCTTCGTCAAGCTGCTCGACTGAAGCCGGCCAGACCGACCGGTATTCTCGGCGCCCGCTGATGCTGCAGCTCGTCAACGTCGGTCAGAAGTCGCTCGCGGACTACGCGACGATCGCGACTCGCGGGCTGATGGAGGAGATCCGCCGGCTCGCCGAGCCCCTGCGCGGGAAGCGGCTCGTGCACCTGTCGGCGACGGCGTTCGGCGGCGGCGTCGCGGAGATCAACTACGCGCTCGTGCCGCTGATGCGCGACGCGGGCCTCGACGCCGAGTGGCGGATCATCGCGGGCGCCGAGGAGTTCTTCGCCGTGACGAAGACGATCCACAATGCGCTCCAGGGCGATCCGCTCGGCCTGACCGCCACGCAGCAGGAGGTCTACCGCCGCTTCCAGGAGCTGAACGCCGAGGAGTTCGCCGACGACTACGACTACGTCCTCGTCCACGACCCGCAGCCGGCGGGGATGATCGAGCACTTCCCCGACAGCCGCGCGCGCTGGATCTGGCGCTGCCACATCGACCTCTCGCAGCCGAACCGCGAGGTGCTCGGCTTCCTGCTCCCGTGGCTCGGCCGCTACCACGCCGCGATCTTCCACATGCAGGAGTACGTCCCCCGCGGGGCGGTAAACGCGCCGGCGTTCATCTGGCCGCCGGCGATCGACCCGCTCACGCCGAAGAACATGGCGCTCTCGCCGGAGGACGCGGCGTACATCGTCGACCAGTTCGGGATCGACGTCGAGCGGCCGCTGCTGACGCAGGTCTCGCGCTTCGACCCCTGGAAGGACCCGCTCGGTGTGATCGACGCCTACCGGCTGGTGAAGGCCGAGCACCCCGACGTGCAACTCGCCCTCGTCGGGTCGATGGCGCACGACGACCCCGAGGGCTGGGACTACTACAACCGCACCGTCACGTACGCGGCCGGCGACCCGGACGTCTACATCCTCAGCAACCTGAACAACATCGGCTCGGTCGAGGTGAACGCC
>DASSMZ010000246.1:0-8202 GCA_035688325.1 Gaiellaceae bacterium | reverse complement strand
GTCGCCTCGCTGCCGGGCAGCGACACGGTGCGCGCGCTCTGCGGCCGGCTGACGTCGGCCCTGGCGGAGGAAGGCATCAGCATGAGCTTCGGCTGGGCCGTCTGCCCGCGCGACGGGGACACGCCGCTGCTCCTCTTCCGCGCCGCCGAGGAGCGGCTCTATGCCCAGAAGCTGATCCGCAGCCGTCTCACCGCCGGCGCGGTCGTCGCCCTGCCGACGCAGGCCGAGCGGCTCGCGCTGCGCGCCAGCGGCGCCTGAGCGTCCGCGCAAGCCGCTCGGCGAGCCGCGGGTCGAGCTCGATTGCCGGGACGCGGCCGGCGGCGGCGCGGCGAGCTCGAGCGTGAGCCGGCCGGTGCCGGCGCCGAGGTCGACGACCAGGTCACCCGCCAGGACGGCTGCGTCGCGGACACCCGGCCGCGAAGCGTCTGCGGAGGAAATGCCGGCTAGGAGCGCGAGCCGAGCCGCGCGCCGGCCTGGCGCGTTGCTCGGACACGAACCATCACCGCGAACGTGGTGATCGAGCCTCGATCCTGGTCACGACCACGGCAGCTCGGCCCAGTAATCCGGCCGCCGCGGCTGCGGGCGCTCCCAGCGGGCGTACGCCTCCTGCGGGTCGGTCGTCTCCTGCTCGGCGCCTGCGCCGTGCCGCTCGGCGAGCTCCGACGTCGGATAGCGGATGTGCTCGTCCTCGGGCCGCGTGCCGACGGCGAGCACGATCGTGAGGCCGGCGCCTGCGCCGACGATCACGTGCTGGGTGCCGGGCGGGCAGTGGACGAAGTCCCACGCGCGCAGCGGCCGCTCCTCGCCCTCGACGAGCAGCACCGCCTCGCCGCCGAGCACGAGGAAGTCCTCCTGCGCGTTCTCCTCGTGATAGAGGCAGAGCGGCTGGCCCGGCTTCAGCACGTTGATGTTGATCCCGAGCTCCCTGAACGGGAACTCGCGGCTCTCGAACGAGGCGCCGGAGCCGAAGGCTTCGTGCTCGGCCCACGCCGCGTCGCCGACGTTGACCACGAACCAGCCCTCGGAGGCCGGCTTCAGGCCGGACTCCGCCCGCTCGAGACGCGCTTCGTCGGGCATCAGCCGCGTCCGATCAGCTCGATGCGGTAGCCGTCCGGGTCCTGCACGAAGCACAGGAACGAGCCGCCCTCGCGCACCTGGTACGGCGGGCGCTCCGGCTCGATGCCCTGCGCCTCGAGCTGCTCGAGCGTCGAGTCGAGGTCGTCGACGGCAACCGCGATGTGGCCGTAGCCGCTACCGAGGTCGTACGTGCGGCCGTCGTGGTTGTACGTGAGCTCGAGCACGGAGTCGTGGTCGCCGAGCGAGAAGAAGTAGTTCGTCGCCTCGACCTCGCCGTCGCGGACGATGTCCATGTCGCGCGCGAAGGTGAAGCCCAGCGCCTCGTAGAACGCGCGGCTCCGCCCGGGGTCGGTGATGCGGTACATGGTGTGGAGGTAGCTCGTCATGGCTCGATCGTACGCGAGCGTTCGAGGACGCGGGTGAGCTCAGCACGCGAGCGGACGCCGAGCTTCCGGTAGGCCCGGGTGAGGTGGAACTCGATTGTCTTCGGGCTGAGGAAGAGACGCGCCGCGACTTCCTTGTTCGTCAGGCCGTCCGCGACGGCGAGCGCCACCTGCAGCTCCTGCGGTGTCAGCTCCTCGTGAGCTCCGCGGCCGGCGCTGGGCACGCGCGCGCCCGTCGCGCGGAGCTCTGCCCTCGCCCGCTCGGCCCAGCGCGCGGCCGCGACGCGCTCGAAGGACTCGAGCGCGCCGCGAAGCGGCTCTCGCGCCTCGCGCACGCGCCGCAGCCGGCGCAGGCGCTCGCCGTAGGCGAGCAGCGTTCGGGCCCGCTCGAGCTCACCCGCGCCGTCCGCCTCGCAGGCTGCGGCGAACGCCGCCTCGCACGCCGAGTCGTCGGCGAGCAGCGCGCCGCAGCGCGCAGCGACTGCGCGAGCCCATGGGCTGGCGCTCTGCTCCGCGTCGCGCTCGAAGGACTCGAGCTCGGCCGCGGCCTCGTCTCGCCTACCCGCCCGCACCAGAGCCTCCACCAGGTCGCCGTGGACGCGAAACGCGTTCGGGTGGTGGACGCCGCCGTCCGCGAGCATCTGCACGGCCGGGGTCAGGAACGTCGACGCCGGCTCGTACTCGCCCGCCGTGAGCGCCTCGAATCCGAGCGCCGCGCGGGCGCGCACCTCGTTCCAGCGGTCGCCGCGCGCGGCGGCGACCTCGAGTGCGCGGGCGCCGTGCTCCCGCGCACGTTCGGACTGGCCCAGCACCGCCTCGATCAACGCCAGCCGAGCGAGCGATGCGGCCACGCCGACGTCGACGCCGATCGACTCCATCAGCTGGACCGCCTCCGTCGAGTACCCGTAGGCGAGCACGGTTCGGCCAGTGCGCAGGTTCAGGTTCGCCAGGTGGTCGAGTGCGTACGCGAGGTTGCCGAATGCCGAGGTCCGGCGCAGACGGCCCACGATCCGCTGGAAGGCCTCGCGCGCCGTTCCGTAGTCCTCGAGGTAGACGAAGTGGGCCGCGACGTCGATCGCGAGCACCGTCTCCGGATCGACACGTGGGAGCGCGGCCCGGGCGAGCTCGAGCGCGTCGCTCGTTCTCCCGGTGAGCTCCCACGTCCAGGCGAGCATGTGCGCAAGGTCGAGATCGCCGTCGCCGTCGGTGTCGGCGAGCCACGACGCCCGCTCGGCGATCCTCCGCGCCTCGGTTACGTCGAGGCGGTGTGCGAGCGCGTGGACGATGCCGCTCGACGCGAGCACGCGTGCAGCGAGGGCCGGCCGGGCCGCATCGGCGGCCTCCGTCGCTATTCGGAGTGCCGCGTCGAAGTCGCCCCGATCGAAGAGGAGGTACGAGCGCCTAGCAGCAGCGTCGGCGCGCAGCACGGCGTCGCCGGAGAGCTCGGCGGCCTCGGCGAGGAGCCGCTCCGCCCGGATCGCGTGGCCCGCGGCCTCCGCCGCGGCTGCCGCCGCCACGAGCCGGCGCGCCCGAGGCTCGACGTCGGCGGTGAGCCGTGCCGACCGTTCCAACGTACCGGCCTCGACCGCCGCCCCACCGCGGCCGCGCGCCTCGGCGGCCGCGCGCTCCAGCGCGTCCGCGACGGACGCGTCCGACGAGGTGGCCGCCTCGGCTAGATGCCAGGCTCGCGCGATCGGGTCCGGCGTCACCCGCGCAAGCGTCCGGTGCGCCGTTCGCACCTCTGCGGGCGGTGCGCTGTGGTAGATCGCCGAGCGGGCGAGCGGATGACAGAACTGCAGTGCGTTGCCCGCCAGCAGGAGCTCGTCGCCCTGAGCCTCGCGGACTGCTGCCGACCCGACCTGCTCGTGCTCGAGCGCGGCCCAGATCACGTCCGGGCCCGAGGCTTCGCCGGCAGCGGCCAGGAGCAGCGCCCGCCGCGATTCCGGGGAGAGCCGCTGGGCTCGCCGCGCGAACGTCCGCTGAACCTCCTCGCCGACCGCCAGCGGCTCGTCCAGTGCCGGCAGCCCCTCGCCGTCGTCCAGGGCCGTGGCGAACTCGAGCAGGGCGAGCGGGTTTCCGCGGGCCGCGCGCACGACGACGTCCGCGGCGGCGGGCGGCAACGACGGGCGCCGGGCGGCGAGCAATGCGCGCGCCTCGTCCACGCCGAGCCCGCCGAGCTCGACGGCCTCGAGGCCGGCGAGCGCAGGACCGACCTCGCGGCCGGAGACGAGCAGCGCGACCGCGTCGTGCTCGAGCCGGCGGGCGACGAATCCGAGCGCGCCGGCGGACGCCTCGTCGACCCAGTGGGCGTCGTCGACGATGCAGATGACGGCCCGATCCGCAGCGGCAGAGGCAAGCAGCGTGAGGGTCGCTGCGTAGACGGCGAGGCGGCTGGTCCCATCGGCCGGTGCGATCGCAAGCGCGGCGTTCAGCGCCGCCGCCTGCGGCGCCGGCAGCCGGTCGACCGACGACGCGAGCGGGCGGAGAAGCTCGTGAAGGGTCGCGAAGGGAAGGCGCGTCTCGGCCTCGGCGCCACGCGCGCGAAGCACCTCGCCCGCGGCGTTCGCGACCACGTGCTCCAGGAGGGCGCTCTTGCCGATGCCGGCCTCGCCGCGCAGAGCGAGGGCGCCGCCCTGACCAGACGCCGCTCGGGCGATCAGCTCGTCGACCCGCGCGCGCTCGGCATACCGCCCCACGAACACGCACCGGACGCTACGCCCGAGGCGGGCGGGCGACAACGGCAGGTCCAGGGATTTCCCGGAAGCCGCCGGTGCGCCCGTGCGCAACGATCACCGGAGGTGGAGCAACCGAAGGGGTGATCAGGATGCCGAGCAAGACGCTGTTCGTCGCCGCCGCCGCGGCGCTGGCGGCCGCCGTGAGCTCCGGCGCCGCACAGGCGTCGGCACCGCAGGTCCTTTGGCAGTCCGGCAACGTCGGCCCGGTCGCGTTCGCCGAGGCGAGCTGGGAGACGGCGACGGCGACCGCGGTGACGCACGCGGACGTGCTCGCGGCGAACACCCGCCGGGACGCGCCGGGCTCCGGCAGCGCGGGGGGCGCCGCTAGCCATGTCTTCTTCGAGCTCCACACGACGTACCTCGACGCGAACGGCGCTCCGAGCGGCGGCGTCGAGGTGTCGGGCAGCGCCAACGGCGCCGTCCCGTTCACCATCGACTCGCGCACCTTGTCGAGCGCCTCCGTCGCGGCGACGGTTCCGGTCACCCGTTGTGCGTTGGACGCCGACGGCAACGAGACCTCCTGCGTCGACGGGCAGTCGGCCGTCGACGTCGCCTGGACGGGATCCGGGCAGCTGACGCACCCGAACGAGCAGGATCACTTCGTCGGGCCGGGCAGCTTCGTCTTCATCGATCGCCTGAACGGCACCTTCAGGCCGGCCACCGCCACCGCCACGCTCGACGGCGTGTCCTTCGGCGCGGACAGCCTGCAGTTCGCCGACCTCGGGAACAACACGCAGCTGACGGTTCTCGTCTGCCCGCACGGCTCGGACGCCGACGGCAACTGCCTGTAGCGCCGGGCGGGCGCTCAGCCGGATCAGCCGATCAGGTCGTTCAGGCTGATCCCGCCGCGGATCAGCTGCTCGAGCGGGAGACGCTCCACGAGGCCGCGCAGGGCCGGCGCCAGGAAGCTCGGGACGTCGCCGCGCGCGACGGCCGCGTCGACGGAGCGCAGCATCCCGGCCCTGAGCGCCACCTCGATCGTGTGCTGGTCCCAGCGGCGCGGGGCCTCGCTGCTGCCGCCGATCGAGAGCACGAGCTCCTCGCGCGTCGTGTGCAGCCGGCAGGCGGCACCGTCGAGGCCGTCGAGCACGATCCGCTGGATGGTCGTGTCGAGCCCGCCGGTGCGCCCGGCGCGCGGCCGGCAGGGGTCGGCGATCCTCGGCGACGGCTCGTTCAGCGCCCCGAGCCCGAGCTCGACCGCGACGAGCGCCACGCCCGCCAACAGCAGCGCGACGAGCGCGGCCTTCACAGCAGCCTCCGGCGGAAGACCGCCGTCACGAGCAGGGCGAGGCCGGCGAGGCCGGCACAGAGGAAGAAGGCCGGGCGCGACGCGCGCGTGATCGTCGCCTCGATCGCGGCCTTCAAGTCGTCGCGGACGGCCGCCAGCGCGGAGTCGTGGCCGGCGCCGTTCTTGTCGAACGGCTCCGCCAGGTCGGGCGTCTGGCCCGCCTGCGCCTGCGCGAAGACGTGCCGGAGGTCGACCGCGACCGGAATCTTCTTGTCGAGCCCGATCGGCGCGTCGAGCAGCACGGCCGTCCCGCGCAGGAGCGCCTTGTCACCTGCGCTCGGGACCTGCGACGCGAGCAGCGGCGCGATCAGCGCGAGCGCCAGCACGAGCCCGAGGTGGCGCGCGCCGACGGTCAGCGTCCCGCTGCGCGTGAGACCTGCGCCGGGCAGGAGCGTCGCGTTCGACAGCACGGGCACCGCGAGGCCGAGGCCGGCGCCGCAGAGCAGCAACGCCCAGATCGCGAGCGCCGCGCTCGCCTTCGGGAGCAGCGCGAGCCCGACGAGCCCGAGCGCGAGCAGCGCGGCCCCGCCTGCGACCGCGACGTACGGCTCGAGCCGCCGCTCCAGCGGGCGCGCGACGAGCGCCGCGAACGGCAGCGCGCTGACGACGAGCGCGCCGCCGATCGGCGAGTAGCCCCAGACGCTGATCACGAGCAGGACGGCGAGGAAGAGCGCGCCGACGAGGGCGCCGAACAGCAGCCCGAGGCAGACGTTCGCCGGCAGCGTCCGCGAGAGGGACGGGCGCCAGCCCTCCTCGGCCTCCACGTGCGCGTGCGCGCGGACGACGCCGACGAGCCCGAGCGCCGCGACCGGCGCCTGCGCGACGAAGATCGCCCGCCAGTCGAACGCCTGCGTCAGCACGCCGCCGAGCGCCGGCCCGAGCGCGAGGCCGAACGTCCCGGCCGCCGTCCACCGCGCCCGCCCGAGCACGGGCAGCGACCCGACGAGCAGGAGCGCGGCGCCGACACCCTGCACCGTCCGCGCGCCGATCAGGAAGCCGAGGCTCTGCGACGCCGCGGCGGCGATCGAGGCCGCGAGGAAGACGACGAGCCCGCCGCCGAGCACGAGCGCCGCGTTCAGCCGGTGCACGAGCAGCACGAGCGCGAGCGCCGACACGGCGACCGCGAGGTTGTACGCGGTGACCACCCAAGACACGCCCTCGATCGACGTGTGGAAGCGGCCGTAGAGCTCCGGCAGCGCGAGGACGACGATCGACGAGTCGGCGAATGCGACCGCGACGGCGGCCGCGAGCGGCGCGGAGAGCCCGCGCCTCACCTCCCCCAGGTCTCGTGCGGCTCGCGGCGACCGGGCTCGACGTGCCAGTAGTCGCGCGCCTCGACGACGAGCCCCTGGTCGTCGAAGCGGAGCACCGAGCAGCCCGCGATCGTCTGCTCCTCGCCGTCCGGAAGGACGAGCACCGCCCACCATTCGACGGCGGCCCTGTCCCCTTCCTCGACGGGATCGCCGAAGCGGACCTCCTCGGCGCGCGCCTCAGGGAAGACCCGGGTCGTGTACGAGAGCGGCGGCTCCGGATCCCGGAACGGCGCCGAGCGAAACACGCACTCGTCTCGGTAGAGCGCGGCCGCGGCGGCCGCGTCGCCGTCCTCCCAGGCCAGGCGATAGGCGTCGGCCCAGCGCCGCGCGAAGCTGACGGCAGCCATGCCCGCAGCCTACTCCGGGTGCCTCGCCCCAGGCTCCGAGCAGCGGTGTTATGGTGCCGCGTCGTGACGAAGCGGATCCTTCTGCTCGTTGCACTCTCGGGGGTGGTCGGCGTCTCCATCGCGTCGGCCGGTCCGCGCGGGTACGCCTGGCACGTCACCCCGACCGGGACGACGGCGCACTTCCGCGGGCTCTCGCCGGTGAGCGCGACGACCGCCTGGGTGAGCGGCTACACGGCCACGGACGGCGTCGTCATGCGCACGACCGACCGCGGCGCGACGTGGCAGGACGTCAGTCCCGCCGGCGCCGCAGGGCTGCAGTTCCGGGACATCGAGGCCTTCGACGCGAACCACGCCGTCGCGATGTCGATCGGCGGCACCGCGAGCGACTTCCGAATCTACGTCACTGCGGACGGCGGGCAGACCTGGAGCATCACGCAGCAGAACACGGACCCGAACGCGTTCTACGACTGCATGACCTTCTTCAACGACGAGCGCGGCTTGCTCGTGTCCGATCCGCCCGACGGCCAGCACTTCCTCGTGCTCGCGACCGACGACGGCGGCCTGAGCTGGCACGTGACCGGCCAGCAGATGCCGCAGGCGCTGCCGGGCGAGGCGGCCTTCGCGGCAAGCGGCGAGTGCATCACCAGCCACGGCGGCCGCGCGTGGTTCGGCACGAGCGCCGGACGCGTCTTCCGCTCCGACGACGGCGGCGTGAGCTGGACGGTGTCGCAGACACCGGTCGCGAGCGGCGCCGGCACGAACGGCATCAACGCCGTCGCCTTCCGCAGCGGGCAGCACGGCCTCGCCGTCGGCGGCGACTTCCTCGCGCCCGCGGCCTCGCCGGACAACTTCGCGCGCACGAGCGACGGCGGCAGGACGTGGCAGCTCGTTCCGGGCGCCCCGGCCGAGTACCGCTCGGGCGTGACGTGGCTCGACGGGCACACCGCGCTCGCGGTCGGCCTGACCGGCAGCGACGTGAGCACGGACTTCGGCGCCACCTGGCAGCGCTTCGACGCGGGCAGCTTCGACAGCGTCGCCTGTGCGAACCCGAACGCGTGC
>DASSMZ010000238.1:0-7949 GCA_035688325.1 Gaiellaceae bacterium | reverse complement strand
GCAGCGGCGGTGGCCCTCGTCTTCGCAGCGGCTCCGTGGGCGGGGTCCACGGCCGGCAAGCACGCGACGGCGCAGTTGAAGGCGGCCTGGATCTACGTCGGGCCGCACAACGACGGCGGCTGGTCGCAGGCCCACGACAAGGGTCGGCAGTACGTCCAGCAGGCGCTCGGCAGCAAGGTCAAGACGACCTACAAGGAGAACGTGCCCGAGGGCCCGCAGACGTGCCAGGTGATCGAGAGCCTGGTCAACGACGGGAACAAGATCATCTTCGCGACCTCGTTCGGGTTCCAGCAGTGCATGGTGACCGAGGCGAAGACGCACCCCGACGTCTACTTCGAACAGGCCACCGGCACCGCGACGTCGAAGAACCTCTCCGAGTACTTCGGAGCGGCCGAGGACGCGATCTACCTCTCCGGCATGGCCGCCGGCGCGGCGACGAAGAAGGGCACGATCGGCTACGTGGTGCCGTTCGCGATCCCCGAGGTGATCCGGCACGCGAACGCCTTCGCGCTCGGCGCGCAGGCGACCCACCCGGGGGTGAAGGTGAAGCTCGTCTGGACGAACAGCTGGTTCGCGCCGGACAAGGAGCGCAAGGCGGCCGAGAACCTGCACGCCGCCGGCGCCGACGTGCTCGGGCAGAACGTCGACAGCCCGGCGACGGGCCAGTACGCGGAGTCGAAGAAGATCCCGTGGGTCGGCTACGACTCGAACGCGAAGAAGTTCGCGCCGCACTCGTGGCTGACGGCGGCCGTCTACAACTGGGGCCCCTACTACCTGCGGCGCGTCAAGGCCGCGATGAACGGCTCCTGGCACACCGGCTTCTACTACGGGAGCATCAAGGACGGCCTGATCGGCCTCGCGCCCTACGGGCCGAAGGTGACCGCCAAGACGAAGCGGCTGATCGCGGCGAAGAAGCAGGGGCTCGTCAGCGGCAAGTTCTACGAGTTCAGGGGCCCGCTCTACGACCAGAAGGGCAAGCTCCGCGTCCCGAAGGGGAAGAAGCTGAGCGTCAAGGACCTGTACGCGATGAACTGGCTCGTCAAGGGCGTGATCGGGAGCGCCAAGGGCTAGGCGACCTCGGACGGGGCGGGCGCGCGCCCGCCCCGTCCGTCTGCGGATGCCGGAGCACGCGAGCACACCGCCCGCCGTCAGGCTGCGGGGGATCACGAAGCGCTTCCCCGGCGTCGTCGCCAACGACGGCGTCGACTTCGAGGCTGCCGCGGGCGAGGTGCACGCGCTGCTCGGCGAGAACGGCGCCGGCAAGACGACGCTCTCGAACGTCCTGACCGGGCTCTACCGGCCCGACGAGGGCTCGATCGAGCTCTACGGGCGGCCGGTCGAGTTCCGCTCGCCGCGCGACGCGCTCGACGCCGGCGTGTCGATGGTGCACCAGCACTTCCGGCTCGTCCGCGCCTTCACGGTGGCCGAGAACGTCGTTCTCGGCGACCACCGCGGCGAGGCGCGGACGTTCCGGCTGCAGCCGCGGCGGATCGAGCGCCGCGTGGCGGAGCTCGGCGAGCAGTACGGCCTGGCGGTGAGCCCGCGGGCGAAGATCTGGCAGCTCTCGCTCGGCGAGCAGCAGCGCGTCGAGATCCTGAAGGCGCTCTACCGCGAGTCGCGCGTGCTGATCCTCGACGAGCCGACCGCGGTCCTCACGCCGCAGGAGGCCGAGACGCTCTTCGTCACCCTGCGCTCGATGGCCGACGACGGCCGGGCGATCATCTTCATCTCGCACAAGCTGAACGAGGTGAAGGCGGTCGCCCAGCGGGTCACCGTCCTGCGCGGCGGGCGCTCGGTCGCGACGGCGGAGACGGCCGACGCGACGCCGCACTCGCTCGCCGAGCTGATGGTCGGGCGCGAGCTCGCCAGCACCCTGCCGGAGCGGGTCGAGCGCACCGCCGAGGACGAGACGGTGCTCGAGGTCGACGACCTCTGGGCCGACGGCGACCGCGGCGAGACCGCGTTGCGCGGCGTCTCGCTGCGCGTTCGCGCGGGCGAGATCCTCGCCGTCGCCGGCGTGGCGGGCAACGGCCAGCGCGAGCTCGCGGAGGCGATCACGGGCCTGCGGTCGCCGACGCGCGGGCGGATCGCGGTGCGCGGGAAGCAGCTGCCGGGCGGCGACCCACGGCGGGCGATCCGCGCAGGGATCGCGCACGTGCCGGAGGACCGCCTCGGCACCGGCGTCGCGCCGAGCCTGACGATCGCGTCGAACACGGCGCTGAAGTCGTACCGCGCGCACGGGCCGCTCCTGCGCCGACGGCTGATCCGCCGCCGCGCCGACGAGCTGATCCGCCGCTTCGACGTGCGCGGCGCGACGCACGCGACGCCGGCGCGGCAGCTCTCGGGCGGCAACCTGCAGAAGCTCGTGCTCGGGCGCGAGTTCTCGGCGCAGCCGAGCGTGCTCGTGGCGGCCTCGCCGACCCGCGGGCTCGACGTCGCCGCGATCGCGAGCGTCCACGGCTACCTGCGCGAGGCGGCTGCGGACGGGATGGCGATCGTCCTGATCAGCGAGGACCTGGACGAGATCCTCGCGCTGGCCCACCGCATCGTCGTCCTGTACGAGGGCCAGCTGGCGGGCGAGGTCGACCCGCAGGGCACCACCGTCAACGAGATCGGTCTGCTGATGGCGGGCGGAGCCGCCGCATGAGCGTGCGGATCGAGCGGCGGCTCGAGCAGCCGCGCTGGCTCGCGGTGGCCGTGCCGAGCGGATCGATCGTGCTGGCGCTGCTGCTGACGGGGGCGGTCCTGCTCGTCACCGGCCACGACCCGGTGCACGCGTACCGCCGCCTGTTCGACGCGGCGTTCGTGGGCAAGGACGCGCTGACCCAGACGATCGTGTCCGCGACGCCGCTCGCGTTCACGGGGCTCGCCGCGGCGGCCGCGTTCCGCATGCAGCTCTTCAACATCGGCGCCGAGGGCCAGCTCTACTTCGGCGCGATCTTCGCAGCGGCGACCGCGCTGTACCTCCACTCGTGGCCGTCGGCGCTCCTGATCGCGGCGATGGTGGTCGCCGGCGCGGTCGGCGGCGCGGCCTGGGCCGCGATCCCCGGGGTGCTGCGCGCGTTCTGCCGCACCAACGAGATCATCACCTCGCTGATGCTCAACTACGTCGCCGCGCTGATCCTCAACTACCTGATCTTCGACAGCCTCTCGTACTGGCGCGACACGTCGACGCCGGAGGCGAAGGTGTTCCCGCAAGGCAAGCTGCTTCCGGACCCCGCGAACTGGCCGACGTGGGGGATCGTCCACTCGGGGCCGGGGCTCGTGATCCCGCTCGGCTTCGGCGTCGCGGTGCTCGTCGCCGTCGGGCTGTGGGCGCTCTACTCGCGCACGCGCTTCGGCTTCGAGGTGCAGGTGCTCGGCGACTCCTGGCGCGCCGCGCGGTATGCGGGCATCAGGACGCGCAGGAAGATCCTGGCCGTGATGTGCCTCTCCGGCGCGATCGCCGGCATCGGCGGGGCGAGCCAGGACGGCGACTTCCGGCACCTGCTCGACCCGCGCGGCCTCCAGCAGGCTGGCTACGGCTACGCGGGGATCGTGATCGCCGCGCTCGCCCGCTACAACCCGTTCGCCGTGATCCTGATCTCGCTGCTGCTCGGCGGGCTGCAGAACGCCGGGTACGCCCTGCAGGGCGCCGACTTCCCGTCCGGGCTCGTCGGCGTGATGGAGGGGCTGATCCTCTTCTGCGCGCTCGGCTGCGAGCTGCTGCGCCGCTACCGCCTGCGCGTGACCCGCACGACGCGGCACGAGCCGACGGTGCCGGCCACGGAGCCGACGGCGTGAACAACGGCATCGTCGTCGTAGTCGCGGCCTCGGGCGTGCTGTACGGGACGCCGCTCCTGTTCGCCGCGCTCGGCGAGCTGCTGGCCGAGCGCTCGGGTGTGCTCAACCTCGGCGTCGAGGGGATGATGCTCATCGGCGCGGTGATGGGCTTCTGGACCGTCCAGCGCGTGCACGGCGGCTCGGCGCTCGTGCTCACCGCGGCGATCTTCGTGGCGGCGCTCGCCGGGGCGGCGATCGCGCTGATCCACGCGTTCCTCGTCGTCACCCTGCGCGCGAACCAGATCGTCTCCGGCCTGGCCGTGACGATCTTCGCGGGCGCGGCGGGGCTCTCGTCGTACCTCGGCAACGACCTCAACCTCGCCGACAAGCCGGCCAGGCACGCCTTCGACCAGATCGCTCCGTTCGGCCTGCAGAAGCTGCCGGTGGTCGGGCCGATCCTGTTCGGTCAGCCGCTGCTGGTGTACATCTCGTGGGTCTGCGTGATCCTGATCGCGCTCTACCTCTCGCGCACGCGGCCGGGGCTGAACGTCCGCGCCGTCGGCGAGTCGCCGGCGGCCGCGGACGCGATGGGGATCAATGTCGCGGGCTACCGCTACGCGCACACGCTCGTCGGCGGCGCCTTCGCAGGCGTCGGCGGGGCCTGCTTCAGCCTCTCGATCACGCCGCAGTGGGTCGACGGGCTGACGCAGGGCGCCGGCTGGATCGCGATCGCGCTCGTGATCTTCGCGTTCTGGCGGCCCGAACTCTGTCTCGTCGGCGCGTACTTCTTCGGCGCCTTCTCCGCGCTGCCGTTCACGCTCCAGGCGCGCGGCGTGACGGTCGCGCCCGAGCTCTTCCAGGCGCTGCCGTACGTCGCGACCGTCGTCGTGCTCGTGATCGTCTCGATGGGCTGGACGAAACGCGGCCTGGGCGCGCCTGCGGCGTTGGGCACGCCGTACGTTCGCGAGGAGATCTAGAGCGCGAGCGCCAGCTGCTCGGGCTCCGGCTCGGGCACGAGTCGCCTCGTGCGGCGGTCGCGGATCCCGTGCTTGCGGGCCAGCTCGCCGACCAGCGCCCGTACCGGCTTCGTCTCGTCGGCGCGCAGGTACGCCCTGTTGCCGGCGTAGAGGCGCTCGTACAGCGGCAGCTGCTCCGGGAAGTCCTCGGCCAGCGCCTCGAGGAAATGCTCGCGCGTTCCGGGCCGGAGGTTGAGCAGGTTCGCCCACACGCCGCAGGCGCCGGCCTGGCGCGCCTCGCGCACGACCTGCTCCAGCAGCTCGGGCTTGTCCGTGAGCCCGGGCAGGATCGGCGCCATCCCGACGCTCGCTCGGATGCCGGCGTCGACGAGCGTCTTCAGAGCTCGCAGGCGCTGCCGCGGGTGCGCGGTCGACGGCTCGGTGCGCTTCCAGATCGCGTCGTCGAGCGTCGGGATCGAGAACGTGACCGACGCCTCGGCCCGCCGTGCCGCCTCGACGAGCACGTCGACGTCGCGGACGATCAGCGGGCCGCGCGTGATGATCGAGAACGGCGTCGCCGCGTCGCCGAGCGCCTCCAGGCACGCGCGCGTCAGGCGGTAGCGCCCCTCGGCCGGCTGGTACGGGTCGGTGGCGGCGCCGATGGCGACCGTCTCGTGCTCCCACGTCGGCCTTGCGAGCTCGCGTCGCAGCACCTCCGCGACGTTCGTCTTGACGCGGATCGACCGGCCGTACCGGCGATCCGAGGGCCGGTCGGCCCGCCGCTCGAAGGCGCGGACGTAGCAGAAGGTGCAGCGGTGGACGCAGCCCATGTACGGGTTCAGCGACCACGTGAACATCATCCCCTTGACCCGGTTCAGCGCGACCTTGCAGGGCTCCTCGCGGTACTCCACCCGCATCCCGGGAGTATAGAACGTACGTTCGCCCAGCCGCGGGCGCGATAGCGTTGGTTGATGCTCGCCGTGCCGGAGCTCACCGAGCGCGACGTCGAGGCCGCCGCTCCGTTGTTCGACGAACGGGAGACACGCCTGCGCCTCGGCGACCGCCCCTGGCCCGCACAGGCGCCTCGGCTCGTGGCCGAAAGCGATGGCCGGTTCGCGTATGCCGTCGAGCAGGGTGGCGAGCTGCTTGCGATCGTCGGCGCCGAGGTCGGGCACGGACGCGCGGCGGCAGCGCTCGTCAGCGCGCCCTGCCGCGGTCGACGCGGGATCGGGCGGGCGGCGCTCGAGGAGGTCGGAGCCAAGCTGGGCATCCCACTCCTCGTCGGCGTCGAGCGCGGTAACGAGGGTGCGATGGGCCCCGTACGCAGCACGGCGTTCGAGCGGCTCAGTAGGGGCGTCGACGACGCGCGCTACGTCTACTACCTCCGTCGAGTGTGACCGACCTGCCCGGCGGCATCCGCCGCCTCACCTTCCCGTTGCCGATGGGCGTTCGGCACGTGCACTGCTACCTGCTGCCGGGCGACGGCGGCTGGACGCTCGTCGACACCGGGCTCGGGCTGCCGGAGGCTGACGAGCGCTGGACGCGCGCGCTCGGGGGGATCGAGGTCGCGCGGATCGTCGTCACGCACTTCCACCCGGACCACGCCGGCGGCGGCGAGGACGCGCAGCGGCTCACCGGCGCGGTCGTCTACCAGGGCGCGGACGACTACGCGCAGTGCGAGCGGGTCTGGGGCAGCGCGGACTGGTCGGAGCGGCTCGCGGACTAC
Organism: Gaiellaceae bacterium; assembly: GCA_035688325.1. Classification (GTDB taxonomy): domain Bacteria; phylum Actinomycetota; class Thermoleophilia; order Gaiellales; family Gaiellaceae; genus AC-32. The sequence goes on along the minus strand of DASSMZ010000238.1, from coordinate 1,505 downwards.
CTCCAGCATCACGGCCTGCCGGCCGAGACGGCCGACGGGCTGCGGCACGAGTCGACGACGTTCGCGCCCTTCATCCGCTTCGCGCGCGACCCGGAGCTGCTGCGCGAGGGCGACGAGGTCGCTGGCTGGCGCGTGCTCGAGCTCCCGGGCCATGCGGACGGCCACATCTGCCTCGAGCGCGACGGCGTCCTCGTCGTCGGCGACCACCTGCTCGGCGTCGTCACGCCGACGGTCGGGCTCTACCCGGCGTCGCGGCCCGACCCGCTCGGCGACTACCAGGCGAGCCTGCGGCGGACGATCGAGCTCGACCCGCGCATCGCCCTGCCGGGGCACGGCGACCCGGTCGAGCGGCCGGGCGAGCGCGCCCGGGAGCTCCTCGCTCACCACGAGCGCCGCCTCGCGGAGGCTGCCGCAGCCCTCGGTTCGGAGCCGCGCAGCGCCTACGCGATCTCGCTCGAGCTGTTCGGCAGGAACCTCGACGCGAACAACCGCCGGTTCGCGCTCGCCGAGACGCTCGCGCACCTCGAGCGGCTGGTGTTCGAGGGCCGGGCCGCGCGGGCAGGAGACGGCCAGGACTCCGCCTATACTGAGCCGTAGATCCTGTTGGACGACGACGACATCCCTAGACGTCCCCCGCGCCCGGGGCAGGCGTGACTCTTTTCTTCGAGCTTCTCGGCGTCGCAGCGCTGATCTTGCTGAACGCGTTCTTCGTGGCCGGCGAGTACGCGCTCGTCACGGCCCGGCGGACGCGGATGCAGGAGCTTGCGCAGCAGGGCAACCGCGGGGCGCGCGCGGTGCTGCGGATCGTGAACGACCCGCCGCGTTTCATCGCGGCGATGCAGCTCGGCGTGACCGCCACCAGCCTGGCCATCGGTGCCTTGGGCGAGCATGCACTGGCGAAGGTCTTCGACCCGCTCGTCGCGAGCGCGATCGCGGTCGCCTTCGCGTTTCTGGTCATCACCTTCCTGCACGTCGTGATCGGCGAGCTCGTGCCGAAGGGCGTCGCGCTCGGCTACTCGGAGCGCACCGCGCTTGCGGTCTCGACACCCGTCCGCGCCTTCTTCGTCGTCTTCAAGCCGCTCATCTGGGTCTTGCAGAAATCGAGCGAGGTCATCCTGCGCGCCCTCGGCCTGACGCCTCCCGGCGGGGAGATGGAGGTCTACTCCGAGGCCGAGCTGAAGATGCTGCTCTCGCGCTCGCGCGAGGAAGGCGAGATCGAGCAGCAGGAGCAGGAGATGCTCTACAAGGTCTTCGATTTCGCCGACAAGGAGGTCTCGGCCGTGATGGTGCCGCGGCCGGAGGTGGTCGCCCTCTCGATCGACATGCCACCCGAGGAGGCGCTGGCGGCGGTGATCGAGTCGCCCTACACGCGCTACCCGGTCTACCGCGGCTCGATCGACGACGTCGTCGGCATCCTCCACGTCCGCGACCTCTTCTCGGCGCTGAACGACCGCGGCCTCGAGGCCGTCGAGCTCGACCAGGTGCTGCGGCCGGCGCACATCGTC
>DASSMZ010000206.1:0-11788 GCA_035688325.1 Gaiellaceae bacterium | reverse complement strand
TGCTGATGGCCTTCCCGATCGGGATCCTGGCGGCGCTGCGCCCGCGATCGCTGATCGACAAAGGAGCGATGGCGTTCGTGCTCATCGGCGCAGCCTGCCACCCGCTCTGGCTGAGCCTGCTCTTCTCGTACACCTTCGGCGCGCGGCTGCACTGGTTCCCGATCGCGGGCTACTGCGACTTCACCCACGTCAAGGACAGCTCGAACGGCTGCTTCGGCCCCCGCTACTGGGCGTTCCACATGACGCTCCCGTGGATCACCTACGGGATCATCTTCGCGGCGCTCTACGCCCGCATGATCCGCGCGAGCCTGCTCGAGACGATGGACGAGGACTACATCCGCACCGCCCGGGCGAAGGGCGCGAGCACCTCGCGGATCGTGCGAAGGCACGCCCTGCGGAACGCGATGCTGCCGATCGTCACCATGCTGGGGATGGACGTCGGCGTCGCCTTCGCCGGCGCGCTCTTCATCGAGCAGATCTACGACCTGCCCGGGATGGGACGGCTGTTCGTCAACGCGATCGGGGCCGGCGACACGGCGGTGATCATGGGGATCGCGCTCGTCGTGAGCTTCGCGGTCGTGCTCGCGAACCTCGTCGTCGACATCCTCTACTCGAGCCTCGACCCGCGGATCCGCACGAGCGCGATGGGCGGGACGATCCGGATCTCGCGCCGGAAGTCGAAGGCGCTACGCGCTCCGGCGCAGCCGCAGGTCAGCGAGTCGGCGTCGTGAGCCAGCCGCTCCAGGCCCGCTCGTAGTACGAGCGCGGCCGCGCGCCGACGACCGTCTCCCGCGGCTCGCCGCCGTCGAACAGGATCGCGGTCGGGATCGAGAGCACGTCGTAGCGCGAGGCGCTCTCCAGGTTCCGGTCGATGTCGAGCTTCACGAACTTGACGCGGCCCTCGTGCTCGCGCGCGAGCTCCGCCAGCACCGGCTCGACGGCGTGGCACGGGCCGCACCAGGGCGCCCAGAAGTCGACCACGACGGGCGTCTCGGCCCGCAGGACCTCCGCCTCGAAAGTGGCGTCGCTGACGTCGAGCACGTCCTCAGGCTACAAGCGCCCGGCGAGCGCGCGGAGCCGGAGGAGCGGCACCTTCCAGATCGCCTCGAGCACGATCGAGCGGCTCATCTTCGAGCCGCCGCGCTCGCGGTCGACGAACGTGATCGGCACCTCGGCGACGCGGAAGCCGGCGCGGAGCGCACGGTAGGTGGTCTCGATCTGGAACGCGTACCCGCGCGAGTCGATCGCGTCGAGGTCGAGCGTCTCGAGCACCTCGCGTCGGAAGCACTTGAAGCCGCCGGTCAGGTCGCGCACGCCGACCCCGAGCAGGACGCGCGCGTAGAGCGAGCCGCCGGCCGAGACGAAGCGCCGCACGAGGCCCCAGCTGCCGACGGAGCCGCCCTCGACGTAGCGCGAGCCGAGCACGACGTCGGCCTCGCGCGCGGCCTCGATCAGGCGCGGCACGTCGTCCGGGTCGTGCGAGAAGTCGGCGTCCATCTCGAGCACGAGCCCGGCCTCCGGGTCCTCGAGCACGCGCCTGAAGCCCGCCAGGTACGCGGGCCCGAGGCCTTCCTTGCGCCGACGGTGGAGCACCTGGACGTGGCCGTTCCGCGCGGCCAGCTCGTCGGCGAGCCGACCCGTGCCGTCGGGCGAGTTGTCGTCGATCACGAGCACCGAGACGCCCTTGTCGGCGAGCGCGGAGACCATGCGCTCGAGGTTCTCGCGCTCGTTGTAGGTGGGCAGGCAGACGACCGCCTTCACGCCCCTATGATCGCTGTGCGTGGCCAGGACGAAGTCGCTACCCCGCAACGCCGAGGTCGCCGAGCAGCTGGAGCTGCTGGCCGACCTCCTCGAGATCGAGGGTCAGTCGTCGTTCCGCGTGATCGCCTACCGGCGCGCCGCCACGCGTGTGCGCGAGACGGGGACGCCGGTCGCGCAGCTCGCGCTCGACGGCACCGCGAAGGAGCTGCCGGGAATCGGCTCGACGATCCAGGACAAGATCGTCCAGATCGTCGACACCGGCGAGATCGAGGCGCTCTCGAAGCGGCGCAGGACGATCCCGCCGGAGGTGGTCGAGTTCCTGCACATCCCGGGGATGGGGCCGAAGACGGTGCGGAAGATCTGGCAGGAGCTCGGCGTGACGACCTTCGCGGAGCTGAAGGAGGCGGCGCGCGCGCAGCGGCTGCGGACGCTGCCCGGGCTCGGCGCGAGGCTCGAGGAGAGCGTGCTCAAGGCGGCGGGCCGGAAGAAGAAGGTCTCGGCCGAGCCGCGAACGCTGCTCGGGCAGGCGCTCCCGGCGCTGCTCGCGGTCGTGGACGTCCTGCGCGAGCATCCGGCCTCCGACCGCGTCTGCGAGGCCGGCAGCGCGCGGCGCCGCAAGGAGACGGTGCGCGACCTCGACATCATCGCGACGGCCGGCGACCCGAAGGCCCTGATCGAGTACTTCACGACGCTGACGTGGGTGTCGGAGGTGGCCGCGAAGGGCCCGACCAAGGCGACGGTCGTCTCGCACGACGGCTTCCGCTTCGACCTGCGCGTCGTGCCGCCGGAGAGCTACGGCAACCTGCTGCAGCACTTCACGGGCTCGAAGGACCACAACATGGCGCTGCGCGAGGACGCGGTGCGCCGCGGCTTCTCGGTCTCCGAGTACGGGATCACGATCGTCGACTCGGGTGAGGTCGCGACCGCCGAGGGCGAGGAGGAGGTCTACGACCGGCTCGGCTACCAGTACATCCCGCCCGAGCTGCGCGAGAACGCCGGCGAGCTCGAGGCGGCGCGCAAGGGCGAGCTGCCGAAGCTGATCGAGCAGGGCCAGCTGCGCGGCGACCTGCACACGCACTCACACTGGTCGGCGGACGGCAAGAACACGCTCGAGGAGATGGTGCTCGCGGCGAAGGAGCGCGGCCACGCCTACTACGCGATCACCGACCACTCGCACTACCTGCGCGAGGGCCGGATGGAGCAGCAGGCGAAGGAGATCGACAAGCTCGCCGAGCGGGTCGCGCCGCTGAAGCTGCTCAAGGGCGTCGAGGTCAACATCAAGGCCGACGGCACGCTGGACGTGCCCGACGGGGTGCTGGCCGAGCGCGACTGGGTGGTCGCCTCGATCCACACCGCGTTCGACCGCTCGCCGACCGAGCGCGTGCTCGCGACGATGGAGAACCCGCACGTCGACGTGATCGGCCATCTGACCGGCCGCAAGCTCACGAAGCGCGAGCCGATGGAGATCGACCTGGAGCGCGTGCTCGACAAGGCGCTCGAGACCGGCACGTTCCTGGAGATCAACTCGCAGCCGGACCGGCTCGACCTGCGCGACGTCGACGCGCGCCTGGCCGGCGAGGCGGGCGTGCCGATCGTCATCTCCAGCGACGCGCACCAGCTGAAGGCGCTCGCCTACGTCGACTTCGGCGTCGCGCAGGCCCGGCGCGCGTGGCTGACCGCCGAGCAGGTCGCGAACACGCGCACCTGGGCGCAGCTGAAGAAGCTGATGAAGAAGAGCTAGGAGGCCCACATGCTGATCACGACCGCGAACGACCTGCCCGGCTACGAGATCACGGAGACGCTCGGCGAGGTGTTCGGCCTCACCGTCCGCTCTCGCAACATCGGCTCCCAGCTGGGCGCCGGCTTCAAGTCGCTCGTCGGCGGCGAGCTGAAGGGCATGACGAAGGCGCTGGTCGACAGCCGCCAGCAGGTGATCGAGCGGATGGTCGAGGAGGCGCAGGCGAAGGGCGCCGACGCCGTCGTGGCGATGCGCTTCGACACCTCCGAGATGGGTGGCAACTGGACCGAGATCTGCGCGTACGGCACCGCGGTCAGGGCGCGCAAGGCGTAGTGGCGTTCCGCGACGACGGCGCGGCGACGCTCGACTGGGTCGCGTCCTACCTCGAGCGGGTCCGCGAGCTGCCGGCGCTCGCGCAGGTCGCGCCCGGAGACGTGCGGGCGGCGCTGCCGGCCTCGCCGCCGGAGCACGCGGAGGCCTTCGCCGACGTCCTGCGCGACGTCGAGGAGGTGCTGCTGCCCGGTGTCACGCACTGGCAGAGCCCGCGCTTCTTCGCCTACTTCTCGACCACCGGCTCCGAGCCGGCGATCCTGGCCGACCTGCTCGCGGCCGGGCTGAACCAGGTCGGGATCCTCTGGCGCGCCTCGCCGGCGCTGCAGGAGCTCGAGGAGGTGACGCTTGCGTGGCTGGCGGAGCTACTCGGCCTGCCGGGCGACTGGCACGGCCACCTCGAGCAGGGCGCGTCGGTCGCGACGCTCGGCGCGCTGGCCGCCGCGCGCGAGGCGAAGCCGGGGTTCGTGCTCGCGTCCGGGCACGCGCATTCGTCGGTCGAGCGCGCATGCCGCCTGCTCGGCATGGAGCTGCGCAAGGTGCCGGTCGACGAGCAGTTCCGCCTGCGGCCGGAGGCGCTGGAACCCGAGGGCGCGTCGGCGGTCGTCGCGACCGTCGGCACGACCTCGACCACGTCGGTCGACCCGGTCGCGGCGGTCGTCGAGCGCTGCGCGCCGGCCGGCGTGTGGGTGCACGTCGACGCCGCGTACGCCGGCTCGGCCATGGTCTGCCCCGAGCTGCGCTGGGCGTTCGACGGGATCGACGGGGTCGACTCGCTCGTCGTCAACCCGCACAAGTGGCTGCTGACGACGCAGGGCTGCTCGGCCTTCTGGACGCGGCGGCCCGACGACCTGCGGGCGGCGTTCAGCCTCGTGCCCGAGTACCTGCGCACGAGCGACGAGGTCGCCAGCCTCAGCGAGTACTCGGTCGAGCTGGGCCGCGGCTTTCGCGCGCTGAAGCTGTGGACGGTGCTGCGCTGCTTCGGGCGCGAGGGGCTGCAGGAGGCGATTCGTCGCGGGATCGCGCTGGCCGAGCTGTTCGAGGGCTGGGTGCGCGACGAGCCTGGCTGGGAGCTGTGCGCGCCGCGGCCGTTCTCCGTCGTCTGCTTCCGCCACGAAGGCACGGACGACGAGAACGAGGCGCTGCTGGAGCGCGTCAACGCGACGGGCGAGGTCTTCCTCTCGGGAACGCGTGTGAACGACCGCTTCGTGCTGCGCCTCGCGTGTGGCAACGCGCGTCAGACCGAAGCCGACGTCCGCGTCGCGTGGGAGGTGCTCAGGCGCTGCGCGCGGTGATCTTCGACCTCTGGAACACGATCGCCGTCTGGCCGGAGGACCTGTGGGCGGAGACGCGGCCGCAGGTCGCGCAGCACCTCGGGCTGACCGCCGACGAGTTCGAGACGCGCTGGTACGGGGAGCTCGCGCATCTGCGCGAGACGGGGCCGATGGGCGACGTGCTCGCGCTGTTCGACCTCACGCCGGAGGCCCTCGAGCGGGTGACGGCGCTGCGGCGGGAGGTGACGCGGAAGGGGCTCGTGCCGGTGCCGGGCGCGGTCGAGACGATCGCGGCGCTGCGCGAACGCGGGCTCAAGACCGGACTGATCACCGTGTGCAGCGAGGACGTCGTCGCGCTCTGGGAGGAGACGGACTTCCACGGGCTGTTCGACGCCGAGGTGTTCTCCGCGGCGGTCGGCCTGCGCAAGCCCGATCCCGAGATCTACCGGATCGCGCTGGAGCAGCTCGGGGTCGAGGCGAAGGACGCGATGTTCGTCGGCGACGGCGCGAACGACGAGCTCGCGGGCGCGGAGCGTGTCGGCATGACCGCGGTCGGCGTCGCATCGCCGACGGGCGAGCTGCCCGACCACTGGGGCGGCCTCCGGATCCGCGAGCTACCGGAGCTGCTGCAGCTGGTCTAGCGCCGCGTCGTGCAGCGCGACGCGGTAGCGCCAGAGGGCGCGGCCCGTCTGCAGCAGCCGCGCGCGGATCGGGCCGGCGAGCTCGCCCGCGCTGCCCCAGCGGGCGGCGCTGATCTCGTGCGTGTCGACCGGGTCGAGCCGCGTCTCCTCCGTCCGCGCCGAGAAGACGTGTGTCCGCCAGTCGATCACGCCCGCCGGCCCGCGGAACGTCGCCGTGCTGCTGACCAGGAAGCGCTCCAGCTCGACGTGGACGCCGAGCTCCTCCCGCGCCTCGCGCTGCACGCCGCGCTCGAACTCCTCGCCCGGCCGTACGCCGCCGCCCGGCGGCCGCCAGACGCCTTCGGGGTACGACGGCTTCCGGATCAGCGCCAGCCGCCCGGCCGGGTCGAAGACGAAGAACGTGACGTCGTGACGCCGCTCCGGCGAGCTGCCGGCGAGGGCGAGCTCCTGCTCGCCGACGTCGCCCTCCCAGCGCAGCGGCAGCGGCTCGCCGTAGCGCTCCCGCAGCGGCGCGAGAACAGCGTCCGTCACATGCATCGGACGATGGTACGGTCGCGCGCATGCCGCTCGACGCGCTGGGGCTCGCGCTCGGCGCCGCCGCGCTGCACGCCCTCTGGAACCTGCTGCTCGCGCGCGAGCGCGACACCGAGGCCGCGACGGCGGTCGCGCTGCTCGTGCTGGTGCTCGTGCTCGTCCTCCCGGCGGCGCTGACGTGGCGGGTCGAGGCGGCGGCGCTCCCGTTCGTCGTGGCCTCGGCCGCGCTCGAGCTGGCGTACGTCGCGCTCCTGGCCGCTGCCTACCGGCGCTACGAGCTGAGCCTCGTCTACCCGGTCGCGCGTGGGCTCGCGCCGGTGCTCGCGCTGCTCTACGTGGCGGCGGCCGGCGGGGCGACGCCGTCGGCGCTCGGCGTCGCCGGCGTTCTCGCGGTCGCTCTCGGCGTGCTGCTCGTCCGCGGCGCGCGCGGAAGCCTCCACGGGCTCGCCTTCGGCGCCACGATCGCCGCCGCGATCGCCGGCTACACGGTCGTCGACCGGTACGGGATCCGCCACGCCGCGGCCGGGCCGTACCTGCTGCTCGTGATGATCGCGCCGGCGCTCGTCTACTCGCTCCTCGTCGGACGCGAGCGTGTGGGCGCGGCGCTTGGCCCGGCGACGGTGGTGGTCGGCGCGGCCTCGGCGTCCGCGTACCTGCTCGTGCTCCTAGCCCTGCGGCTGGCGAGCGCGCCCGCGGTCGCGGCCGTCCGGGAGACGAGCGTCGTGATCGCGACCGCCGCCGCGGCCGTCTTCCTCGGCGAGCGCGTCAGCGGGACGCGCCTCGCCGGCGCTTCCCTCGTCGTCACCGGCGTCGCGCTGCTCGCGTTCTCCTAGAGCGCGCGCAGAAGCTCGACCAGCTCGGCGGGCGACGCGACCACCACGTCCGCGGCCTCGCGCAGCGGAGGGGGCGACTCCGGAGACGCGACGGCCACGCGGACGCCCAGCTCGAGCCCGTCGAGCCCGCGGAAGGCGTCCAGGTCGGTCGTGTCGTCGCCGGCGTAGAGCGCCCGCCGCAGCCCGCGCTCCTCGAGCAGGACGCGCACCGCGGTTCCCTTGTCGGCGGCGACCGGCGGCCGCAGCTCGAGCACCTTCCGCCCCCAGCGTGCCTCGAGCCCCGCCGCCTCGGCCCGCGCCGCCACCGCCTGCAGCGTCCGCTCGGCCTCGACCGGGTCCGGCGCCTCCCGCCAGTGCAGCGCGACCGTGAGGCCCTTGTCCTCGAGCCACGGCCAAGGCTCGGCGGCGAACGGCCGCAGCACGTCGCGCCACGCCTCCGCCTCCGGGGCGAGCTCGAGCCCGTGCACGCCGACGTAGACGACGCCGCCGCCGACGCCGACGAGGCGCGCGGCGTCCGCCGCGGTGCGGCCGCTCACGCAGGCGACGAGCGCGTACAGCCCTGCCAGCCGCCGCACCTCGGCCCGCGCCTCCTCCGGAACGGCGGCGAGATCGGGACGCGCGACGATCGGCGCCAGCGTCCCGTCCACGTCGAGCAGCACCGCCGCCCGGCCCGGCTCCGACCGCAGCAGCGCCAGCCGATCCTCCACACCGCGCAGAATACGGCCGTGCGCCTCGTCCTCATCGGCCTGACGGCCGGCCTCTTCAGCGCGCTCTTCGGCGTGGGCGGCGGCATCGTCGTCGTCCCGCTCCTGATCCTGGTCGCGCACTTCGACGAGCGGCCGGCGATGGCGACCTCGCTGGCGGCCATCGGCCTGATCGCGCTCGTGGGCGCCGTCACCTACGCGTTCCACGGCGAGGTGAAGGTCGGCGCGGCCGCTGTCGTCGGGCTGCCCGGGGCCGTCGGCGCCGTGGCCGGCGCCTGGCTGCAGCAGCGCCTGGAGACGAGGACGCTGACGCTCGCCTTCGCAGGGCTGCTGGCGGCCGTCGCAGTCTGGTTGCTGATCTGATGTGGGAGCTCGTCGCAGCCGGCCTGGTCGGACTGTTCACCGGCGTCCTCGCGGGGCTCTTCGGCGTCGGCGGCGGGATCCTGTTCGTGCCGACGCTGACGCTCGTGCTCGGTCTGACGCAGCTCCACGCCGAGGCGAGCTCGCTGCTCGCGATCCTGCCGACCGCGGCCGCCGGCGCGTTGCGGCAGCGCCGCTACGGCAACGTGCGCTGGCGAGCCTCTCTCGTCCTCGGCCTGGCGGCGGTCGCGGGCGTCGAAGGCGGCGTGCAGATCGCGGAGGCGCTGCCCGAGCACGTGCTGCGACGGCTGTTCGGGGTGCTGATGCTCGCGGTCGCGGCCCAGCTCGCCTGGCGGACGCTGCGAAAGCCGACCTATGCTTCCTGACGTGCCCGGGGGCGAAGAGGTCTGGATCCCGCTCGTCGACGAGCCGATCGGCTCGATCGTCGCGCAGGTGCAGGATGAGCATCCCGAGATCGGCGAGCTCGTCTCGTCGCCCGAGCAGCTGCTCGCCTTCCGCACCTTCGCCTACATCCGCGTCGGGATCCTGCTCGGGCGCCTGCTCGTCGAGCACCACGTCGAGAACGTCGAAGGCGAGACCTGGGCCGAGCAGCTGGCGAATGACCCGCGGCACCGCGAGGCGGTGGTGGCCGAGGTGCTGGCCGTCGCGCGCGAGGTCGCGGAGAACGGCTCTCCGGGCGACCCGCTCGGCCCGAGCGACGAGGAGCGCGCCCGCTTCTCGGACTTCGCGAAGCGCCGGCTCGCGGCGGACACCTAGCTGGAACCCGCCATTCGCCGCCGTCTTTGCCGATAATGGGTGGACGGTGCGGAACCGGCTCACGATGCTCGTGGCGCTGTCGGGTCTCCTCGTCCTGGTCTCGGGGGCGGGGGGCGCCGGGAGCGCCGGCGCGACCGCAGGCGGCTCTGCGCGAGCCGTCGCGGTCCGGGTGGTCGTCCCCGGACAGCCCGCCGCGACGGCGGGCTCGATCTCGTCGCCGCCCGACCACGCCGCGTTCGGGTCGAGCTTCGCCTACCCGTCCGACGGCTCGGTGGTGACGACCGGCTCGATCAGCGCCTCGGTGTCGACGACCTCCGGAACGGCGGCGACCGCGGCGTCCACGACGCAGGTCGGCGCCATCAGCGTCTTCAAGGGCGAGATCACCGCCACCGCTGTCACCGGCGCCGCGCGCGGCTCGACGCGCGGCCGCAACGCGAGCGGCAACTTCTCGGGCGCGACCGTGACGGGCCTGGTCGTCCTCGGAACCGACACGCCGGCCGCGCCGAACATCCGCGTCCCGCTAGCGGACTGGGGCTACCTGACCACGCTCGAGGAAGGCACCGACTCGAGCCTCGGCGCCGGTGGGACGCAGGGCTTCCACGGCGTCGTCAGCGCGCTCGCGATCCACCTGACGGCGGCGCACGGCGGGCTCCCCGCAGGGTCGGAGATCCAGGTCGGCTACGCGGAGGCGAGCGTCCAGGCGAGTGCGCCCGCCGCCCCGAAGCCGGTCGTCCCGCCGGGGACGGCGCCGAAGCAGACCGTGAAGAAGCCGGCGAAGAAGACCCCGGTCGCCCCCGAGCCGAAGAAGCACAAGCACCGCACGTCGCCCCCGCTGCTCGGCCCGCCGACGGGACTGCAGCCGAAGCTGACCGCCGGCGGCTACGTCTTCCCGGTGTACGGGCCGGTGCAGTTCGGCGACTCGTACGGGGCCTTCCGCGGCGACGTCTCCGGCAACTGGCACCACGGCGACGACATCTTCGCGCCCCTCGGCGCGCCGATCCTCGCCTGTGCGGACGGCATCGTGTTCTCCGTCGGCTGGAACGACGTCGGCGGGAACCGGCTCTGGCTCCGAGACGACCAGGGCAACGAGTACTACTACGCGCACCTCTCGGCGTTCACGCCGCTCGCCAAGAACGGCACGCGAGTGCGCGCCGGCGAGATGCTCGGCTTCGTCGGCAACACGGGCGACGCGCAGGGAACGCCGACGCACCTCCACTTCGAGGTGCACCCGTACTCGCTGCTCTTCATGGGCTACGACGGAGCGGTCAACCCGACGCCGTACCTGGAGGCGTGGCAGCACCTCCAGGACGTCAAGTTCGCGAACGTCGCCTCCTGGCTCGCGCAGACGGGCATCGCCGACCCGGCGCCGAAGCCGGCCGCGATCCTGCTGCAGGTCTCCGACATCTCGGAGGCGAGCGGCCTCGACCCGGCCTCGCTGCTGCGCGCGCTGCGCAGCCAGGCCGGCGGCGAGGGCCAGGTGCTGCGGACGCTCGGCCTGCGCCCGAAGGCGCCCCGGCCCTAGCTAGTTCGAGTTCCCGCTCGACCCGTAGCCGAACTCGTCGTCGGCGCCGAAGATCGTGTCCTTCAGCCAGCGGCGCGTCTCGGGGCCGGTGATCGGGTTGAACAGGATCCCGAGCGCGATGCCGACGAGCAGCAGGGAGCTGTTGCGGCCCTTGTGGGTCTCGGCTCCCTGGATGCGGTTCGCCGCGCTGCGCAGATCGTCGATCGCCGAGCGGAGCTGGTCCTGGATCTCCTCGTCCGTCGCGACCTTCGAGGCGATCCCGGTGACTCCGCGGTTGCCGACCAGCTCGTCGTAGACGTCGCGGGCGGTGGCGAAGGCGCTGCGCAGGTTGTCCCGCAGCTCCTCGTCCTGGATCGCGCGCTTCACGTAGGGCTTCGCGTCTTCGAGCCTGTCCTTCGCCTTCATCTCGGGCGTCCTTTCGCTTGCTTACAAGCGCGCATTCTCTACCCTGCGCGCGCTTCGCGCTAAACAGAGGCGGCTGCCTGCCGCTCCGGGCCCGGCGCGGCCCGCGGGCGTGAGCGCGCCGGCGACGAGAACGCGACGGCGAACACGTCCTCGATCGTGTCGACCGGGACGAGCTCGAGCTCTCTGCGCGTCTCCGCCGGCAGCTCCGCGAGGTCGGGCTCGTTCTCGCGCGGGAGCAGGATCCGCTTCAGGCCGTAGCGCTGCGCCGCGAGCACCTTCTCGCGCAGCCCGCCGATCGGCAGCACCTGGCCGGTGAGCGTGATCTCGCCCGTCATGCCGATGTCCTCGGCGACCGGCTCGTGCCGGACCAGCGAGGCGATCGCGGTCGCGATCGTGATCCCGGCCGACGGGCCGTCCTTCGGCACCGCGCCGGCCGGCACGTGGATGTGCACGTCGTGCTCGGCGAACCAGTTCTCCTGGAGGCCGAGCTCTCCGGCGTGCGCGCGCACCCACGAGAGCGCCGCCTGCGCGGATTCGCGCATCACGTCGCCGAGCTGGCCGGTGATCGTGAGGTTGCCCTTGCCCGGATAGGCGGTCGCCTCGATGAACAGCACGTCGCCGCCAACCGGCGTGTAGGCGAGCCCCGTCGCCACGCCCGGATCGGCGGTCCGCTTCCGCGGGTCGGCCGGAAAGCGGCGCGGCCCGAGCCACGCCCGTGCCTTGCGCGTGTCGATCGCGATCTTCCCGACGCGGCCCTCGGCGATCTCGCGCGCGGCCTTGCGCAGCAGGTCGGCGATCCGCCGCTCGAGGTTGCGCACGCCGGCCTCGCGCGTGTACTCGCGGGCGACGACGCGCAGCGTGTTGTCGCTCATCGACACCCGCGCGGCCGTGAGCCCGTGCGCCTCGAGC
>DASSMZ010000199.1:0-3031 GCA_035688325.1 Gaiellaceae bacterium | reverse complement strand
AGCGTCAGCAGGACGACCGAGGCGCCCTTGGCCGCTTGCGCGGCCGGCGCTGCGGCGGTCGTGCTCACGAGCCCGCGACCGGCACCGCTGCGGCGGGAGCCGGCTCGGGCTCGCCGCCCTGGAGCAGCTCGCGCCAGCCGACCAGGACGGCGTTGACCGCCGGCGCGCCAACGAGCGGCTCTTCCGGCAGCGGCAGGTGGGCCGGGTGCAGCAGGAACGGCCGGGTCTGCGGGCCGCCCAGGCCGCCGTGGAACGAGATCAGCTCCTCGAACGCGCAGCCTTCCTCGAGGAGCGGCTCGTAGAAGCTGCCGACGGTGATGTCGGCGGCATGCGTGAAGCCGTCGGCGCGCGCGAGGTGCTGGGCGGCGGTCGGCGAGAACGGCGCGAGCGGGTCGTCGCCCTCGACGCGGTCGTCGCCGAGGTAGCGCGTGCCGCGCGGGCCGAGCACGACCGGGCCGTCGCGCTCGGAGCGCACGAGCAGCCAGCCGAGGTGCGGGTGCTCGCGCAGCGCGGGCAGCAGGCGCGGGTGGCGCGACTCGATCTCCTCGAGCGTCAGCCGGCGCGGCTCGTCGAGCAGGTAGATCAGCCCGAGGTTCCCCGAGGCGAGCACGACGACCTGCTCGCCGCTGACGTCCTTCTTCGACTTCTTCTGCTGCGGCGCCTTGCCGCCCGAGGCCTCGTCGACGGCGCGGCCGACCGTGCTCTGGTTCTCGTCGCCGGCCTCGACGTGCGCCACGTCGGCGTGCTCGACCGACCGCCGCACGAGCTCCTCGAGCCCGTAGCCGTTGCGCTGCAGGAAGGTCGCACCCTGCGTCTGGCCGTGGTCGGAGAGGACGACGATGTCGTACGGTCGCGCGGCGTAGCTACGGGCGCGGTCGATGCGCCCGAACTGCTGGTCGAGCTTGCGCAGCGCCTCCATCGTGTCGGCCCGCTCGAGCCCCGAGTGGTGCGCGACCTCGTCGTAGCTCGAGAAGGTCGCGTAGACCGCGGGCCGGCCCTTCATCATGTCCGTCAGGACGCCGTAGACGATCAGGTCGCGCACGACCACGCAGAGCGCGGCGCGCAGCAGCGGGTAGTAGCCGCCGCGGTGGCCGCGAGGCCGCACGTCGCGCCGCCGCGCGCGAGAGGCCGCCGAGACCTCGAGCACGACCTCCCAGAAGACGAGCACGAGCGAGCGGAGCACGTTGAAGCCGTTCGCGTAGAACGCGCGGTAGCCCGGGTTCGCGTGCCGCTCCGCCTCGCTGCGGCTGGCGGTGAGGATGACGTGGTCGGCCTCGCCCGAGAGCAGGTTCCCGCGGCTGGCGCCGCCGTTCGCGAGCAGCCCGCGGCCGACGCGGTGCCGCCGCTCGATCTCGGCGCAGTCGGCCGGCGCCGAGCACACCATGATCGTCGAGGTCTCCTTCTCGACCCAGCGGAAGGCCGGGATGTCGTCGTTCGACCCGAGCAGGATCCCGGCCTGGCTCGCGCCCGTCTGCGAGGAGAGGTCGGTCTCCCACTCGGCCAGGCGGTGCGAGCCCTGCTCGAGCCAGCGTGCCATCGTCGGCGCGTCGCCGTTCCGGATCGCGTTCAGCAGCACCGGCAGCGCGAGCCCGTCGATCTCGAGGAACACGATGCCCGGCACGTCGGTCTCCTCCCGCTCGCCCGAGCGGCGCGCGATACGGTGGATGACGCGGAACGTGTAGGTGTCGTCGTCGTTCGTGCCGAGCACGACGTCGAGGACGATCCCGAGCGCCGCCGCGACGAGCGCGACGCCGATCGCCGACCAGAACGAGTCGATCTCGAGGTCGCCGCCCGTGAGGTGGTCCGCTGCCAGCAGCATCAGCGCGTCGAGCACGAGCACGACGAGGAAGCCGAGCGCGGCGACGAACGGCAGCCGGATCGCGGCGACGACGGGCGGCAGGATGGCGTTCAGGACGGCGATCACCGCCGCCGCGAGCAGGGCGTCGGCGAAGTTGTGCACGGCCGCGCCCGGGACGACCCAGGCAGCGCCGAGCAGCGCTACCGCCGACACGAACCAGGCGACGACCACGCGGACTGCGTGGAACTGCGGCCGGCCGACGCCCCAGTCCGGGCGCGTGCCGTACTCGGGCTGGGTCGCGCTCGACATCAGCCAGGATCCTGCGCGGCCGCCGCCCGGACCGCGTCACCCGTACCGGACGAACCGCTCAGAGCAGAACGACCAGCCCGTCCACGGCCAGGAGCGCGCCCAGCGCCAGCGCGAGCCACACCACGAGCTGCCGCTCGTGCGCGGTGACCCAGCGGCGCGTCGCGGCGAACGTCTCGTCCCCGGAACCACCGAAGACCACGTAGAGGCCGACGGGCGCCCAGACGACGACCGTGGCGAGCAGGACGTAGAGCGCGCTCAGCCCGACCCGTTCGGAAGGCACCAGGCCCGAGGCGGCCACGGTCGCCGCGGCGAGCAGCGTCACGACCAGCCGCTTCGCGCCCACGCCGAGCGGGAGTCCGACCCCGAACGCCGTGGACGGCTTGACCTCGGAGAGCCTGGCGAAGACGGCATCCGACCGGGACGGCAGGTCGCGCAGCGCTTGAGCCGAGCCACGGCGACCCCGGAGGCCGGCGGCGAGCAGCAGCAGGCCGAAGACGAGCTCGAGCGACGCCTTCACGGCGCCGGTGCTGTCCGACGGGGCGACCGCGGCGCCCAGGAGGTAGCCCGCCACGTACGTCCCCGACTGGGCGAGCAGGAAGGCGCTGCCGAAGACCACCCCGTTGATCCGCGCCCGGTCGCTGCCCAGCACGACCAGCGTGGCGACGAGCGCCAGCGGGCTCGCCCCGGCCGCGAGCCCGTAGAGCACGATCTTGTCGGTCTCGTGCACGCGCCGCCCCCTCACGGCCTCCCTGTCGCTAGTGGCGGAAGCCCGCGGCGCTCCCTTCGTCGTGGACCGGAGCCGGCTGCTGCTCGAGCCGCGGCAGCTGCCGCTGCAGGTCGTTCAGCAGCATGTCGGCCATGTCGTGCGTGAAGCCGCGCCGGACGACGACGCGCAGGGCGGCCAGGTCCTCGCGGTTCTTCGGG
>DASSMZ010000198.1:0-4566 GCA_035688325.1 Gaiellaceae bacterium | reverse complement strand
AGCCCCCGGAGCCGCGCGCTCCGTGGAGGCCGCCCGGGCGCCGTGGCGGTCCGAGGCGGGGCCCCGAGCGAACCCCGGTGCGGGCGCGTAGAGCGACGGTCTCACGGTGAGCGTGACGCCGCATGCCGAGTCCCGCCGCCCGGGCGAGGCGGTCGCGGGGCTGCTCGCATCGCTCTCGCTCTTCGCGAGCTGCATCGGCCTCGCCTACCGGCCGGCCAGGCTGATTCCGGCGGCGATCCTGCTGGCGCTGCTCGCGACCGCGCTCGGCGGCAGGCATTCGCGCCTCGCCGCCCTCGCGATCGCGGTCGGCGGCGTCTGCTTCGTCGTAGGCATGGCGATCGCCGTGGTCACCGGCAACCCGATCTACTAGTCAGGACAGGGCGGCCCGGGAGGGATCCCGGTTGGTACAACAAAGACGATGACCGTGCACGACGTCGACGGGCTCAACGCGGGCTTCGCCAGCGCGCTCCTCGAGCAGTACCTCGAGAACCCCGACGCGGTTCCGAGCGAGTGGCGCGCGCTGTTCGAGAGCGGCGCCAGCGAGGTCGTGGCGACCCATCCCGGGCTCGCGCGCCTCGTCGAGCTGCTGCAGAAGGACGGCAACGGCCATGTCGAAGTCGCTCCGCCGCCTCCGCCTTCATCCGCTCCCGCCCCGACTCCGTCGCAAGCACCTCCCGCGCCGGCTGTCGCGGCGCCCGCCGAGGGCCCGGACGAGACGGCCCTGGCCGCCGTCGCCGCCGCGATGGCGCTCGTCACGTCCTACCGAGCCTACGGCCACCTCGCCGCCCGGCTCGACCCGCTCGGCGGCGAGCCCGTCGGCGACCCGTCGCTCGAGCCGGAGCGCCGCGAGCCGAAGCTGACGCCCGAGCTCCAGCGCCTGATCCCGGCCGACATCCTGGGCGTGCACGTCCCGGGCGAGACGCTCGCAGACGTCCTCCCGCAGCTCCACGAGGTGTACTGCGGCACCAGCGCGTACGAGATCGAGCACATCTCCGACCACGAGCAGCGTGTCTGGCTGCGTACCGTGATCGAGTCGCGGCGGTACCACCAGACGCTCGACGCCGAGCAGAAGCGCCGGCTGCTCGAGCGGCTGACCGAGGTCGACGGGTTCGAGCGCTACCTGCGCCGCGCGTTCCTCGGCCAGAAGCAGTTCTCGATCGAGGGCCTCGACGTGATGGTGCCGATGCTCGACGAGGCGATCGCCCTCTCGGCGGAGGAGGGCGGTCACGAGGTCGTGCTCGGGATGGCGCACCGCGGGCGCCTGAACGTGCTCGCACACGTCATCGGCCGGCCGTACGACACGATCCTGCGCGAGTTCGAAGGCGAGCGGACGCTCGAGGCCGTCGTCGCGGATCCCGAGGGCGGCACCGGCGACGTCAAGTACCACCTCGGGGCAGAGGGCACGCGGCGCACGCCGGCCGGCGAGATCACGGTCACGCTCGCCTCGAATCCGAGCCATCTCGAAGCCGTCGACCCGGTCGTCGAAGGCCGCACCCGGGCCGAGCAGACCGACCGCTCGACCCGCACGGGCTACGTCGACTCCTCCGTCGCGCTGGCAGTGCAGATCCACGGCGACGCGGCCTTCCCGGCGCAGGGCGTCGTCTCGGAGACGCTCAACCTCGCCGACCTGAACGGCTACTCGACGGGCGGCACGCTGCACGTGATCGCCAACAACCAGATCGGCTTCACCACCGACCCCGCGGACGCCCGCTCGACGCGCTACTCGAGTGACCTCGCCAAGGGCTTCGACGTCCCGATCGTCCACGTGAACGCCGACGACCCCGAAGCGGCGCTCTCGGCGGTACGGCTCGCGATGGCGTTCCGGCGCCGGTTCTCGACCGACGTCGTGATCGACGTGGTCGGCTACCGGCGCCACGGACACAACGAGCAGGACGAGGCTGCCTACACGCAGCCGCTGATGGCGTCGCGCATCGAGCAGCAGCCGAGCGTGCGCGAGCAGTACGCGCGGACGCTGGTCGAGGAGGCCGTGGTCTCGCAGGACGACGCGGACGCGATGGCGGCGCGGGTCGACACCACGCTCAAGGAAGCGCACGAGCGGCTGAAGACGACGTTCGGACAGGGCGTGCCGGCGGCCGCGTACGAGGGCCGCATCCCCGCCTCGACCGGCGCCGAGGTCGTGACCGCCGTTCCGGCCGACCGGCTGCGCGGGCTGAACGAGGAGCTGCTGCGGGTCCCTGACGGCTTCAGCGTCAACCCGAAGCTCGCGAGGCAGCTCGAGCGCCGGCGCGCCACGCTCGACGAGGGCGGCATCGACTGGGGCCAGGCGGAGGAGCTCGCGTTCGCGAGCCTGCTGGTCGAAGGCATCCCCGTCCGGCTCACCGGCCAGGACACGGAGCGCGGCACGTTCTCCCACCGACACGTCGTGCTGCACGACGTGCAGAACGGCCAGGCCTATGCGCCGATCCAGAACCTGCACGACGCGACGGCGTCGTTCGAGATCCACAACTCGCCGCTCTCCGAGGAGGCGTGCCTCGGCTTCGAGTACGGCTACTCCGTAGCGGCGCCGGAGGCGCTCGTCGCCTGGGAGGCGCAGTTCGGTGACTTCGTCAACGGCGCGCAGGTGGCGATCGACCAGTTCATCGTGTCGGGCCTGTCGAAGTGGGGGCAGACGTCACGGCTGACGCTGCTGCTACCGCATGCCTACGAAGGCAACGGCCCCGAGCACTCGAGCGCGCGCCTCGAGCGGTTCCTGCAGCTGGCGGCGCAGGAGAACATCCGCATCGCCAACTGCACGACGGCGGCGCAGTACTTCCACCTCCTGCGGCGGCAGGCGCTCGACCCGAGCGCGCGGCCACTGGTGGTCATGACGCCGAAGGGGCTGCTGCGGCTGAAGCAGGCGGCCTCGACGCTCGCCGACCTCGCGGAGAGGAGCTTCCGTCCCGTGCTGGGCGACCCGTCGGCCGATCCGGGCCCGATCCGCCGCCTCGTGCTCTGCTCCGGCAAGGTCTACTTCGACCTCGCCGGTCACGAGCTCCGCGCAGAGGCACGCGGCGTCGCCATCGGCCGGCTCGAACAGCTCTACCCGTTCCCGGTCGCCGAGGCGGCCGAGCTGGTGGGCTCGTTTCCGCAGCTCGAGGAGGTCGTCTGGGCGCAGGAAGAGCCGCAGAACATGGGCGCGTGGCGGGCGATCCGCCACCGGCTCGAGGAGTCGCTGCCCGAGGGCGTGCGCCTGCGCTTCGTCGGCCGGCCCTGGCGCGCGAGTCCGTCCGAGGGCTACCCGACCGCCCACCTGCAGGAGCAGGACAGGATCGTGCGGGAGGCGCTGAGCCTCTAGTTCGTCAGCGCCGCGGCGAGCGGCGCCGGCGCTGCTGCTCCATCAGCTTGGCCGCGACCAGCGGCCCGTGCTTGCGCGCCTGGCGGACGATCGTGCGGCGGTGCTGCTTCGGGATCCGGCGCCAGATGTCCCACGCCGTCAGCGCGACGCCGATCGCGCCGGTTCTCCGGAAACCTTTCAGCCGAGGCATCGCGGCAGACTAGCGCTTCGAGCCGTGCCCGCGGCCGCCGGTTCCCTGGCCGCCGTTGCCCTGGCCGGCGTTGCCGGCGCCGCTGCTGCCGCTGCTGCCGGCGCTGTTGCCGGCGCCGCTGTTGCCACCACTGCTACCGGCGCCGCTGTTGCTGCCGCTGCTGCCGCCCCGGCTCTGGTCGCCGCCGCTTCCGTGCCCGTGCCCGCCGTCATGGCCGTGGCCCTCGGCGCCACCGCCCTGCGTGCTCGTGCCGGCGCCTGGCGTCTGGTTTTGGGCACCGCCGCCGCCGTGGTCGCGGTGGCCGTCGCCGTGACCCTGGTTGCCGCTGCCCTGGGTCGCGCCCGGACTCTGATTGCCGCCGCTGCCGTGGTTCTTGTCGTGTCCGGGGCTGCCGTTGCCCTGCTCGTCGCCGTGACCCTTACCAGGGTCACCGCCGTTGCCGCGGCCGCGCGTCCAGCCGTAGTGGTGGCCGTCGTTCGACTTCGCCCGATCCGTGCTCTTGTACTTGAACCCCGGTGGCTTCGTCCTCGGCGCCGGCGGAGGAGGAGGTGGCGGAGGTGGAGCGACCGGAGGCGGCGGGGGCGGCGGAGGCGGAGGAGCGACCGGCGGCGGGGGTGGGGGAGGCGGCGGTGGCGGTGGGGGTGGTGCTGCAGGCGGCGTCGACTGGCCGCCCGCGACCGGCCTCGCCGGGGCCGAGTTCGCGCCGGCGGAGCGCGCCGAGGAGACCGCCGAGGCGGTGGGCGTCGAGAAGATGACGGCCGGGATCGAGGGCGTCCTCGCCTTCTTGCCGGCGTGCCGGGATTGCGCAACCGGCGGCGGGAGCGGCGCGGCGTGCACCACGACGTGGGCGGGCTTGCCGACGGCGATCGGCAGCGACTCCGGCGGCGCGTTCGTCCCCAGCGTGACGAGGGCCGGCAACGTCACGGCTGCCGCCAACGCCGTCCCCGCAACCGCTGCTGTTGCGATGATTGCGAGACCGCGTCTCACAAGGTCTCCTTTTCCTGCCGATGCACTGACTCATGGTATCGGCGTTAGTGGTCGGCAACCTAAATTTCACGCCATGAGCTTCAAGCTCAAGCTC
>DASSMZ010000197.1:0-5122 GCA_035688325.1 Gaiellaceae bacterium | reverse complement strand
CCCGTGATCATGCTCGACGAGGTCGACAAGGTCGGCGCCGACTGGCGCGGCGACCCGTCGGCCGCGCTGCTCGAGGTGCTCGACCCGGCGCAGAACCACTCGTTCCGCGACCACTACCTCGACGTCGAGCTCGACCTCTCGCAGGTCGTCTTCATCGCGACCGCCAACGTCGCGGAGACGATCCCCGGGCCGCTGCTCGACCGGATGGAGGTGATCCGCTTCGACGGCTACACGGTCGACGAGAAGGTCGCGATCGCCCGCGGCTACCTGTGGCCGCGGCAGCGCGAGCGGAACGGCCTCCGCGAGGACGAGGTCGAGATCTCGGACGGGCTGCTCGAAACGGTCGTCGCCGAGTACACGCGGGAGGCGGGCGTCCGCCAGCTCGAGCGCGAGCTCGGGAAGCTGCTCCGCAAGAGCGCGACCCGGATCGCCTCGGGTGACGTCGAGCCGCCGATTGCGATCGACCTCGACCAGGTTCGCGCCGCCCTCGGCCGCCAGCGCTTCTGGCAGGAGGCCGCGGAGCGAACCGCCGTGCCCGGCGTCGCGACCGGCCTTGCCGTCACCGGCACCGGCGGCGACGTGCTCTTCGTCGAGGCGACGCGCATGGACGGCGACGGCGGCCTGACGCTCACCGGCCAGCTCGGCGACGTGATGAAGGAATCCGCGCAGATCGCGCTTTCGTGGGTGCGCGCGCACGAGGACGAGCTGGAGATCCAGCACGACGACCTCCAGCGCAAGTCCTTCCACGTGCACGTCCCCGCGGGCGCGATCCCGAAGGACGGCCCGAGCGCCGGCATCACGATGACGACGGCGCTCGCCTCGCTGCTGACGCGGCGGCCGGTCAAGCACACGGTCGCGATGACCGGCGAGGTCACGCTCCAGGGCCGCGTGCTGCCGATCGGCGGGCTGAAGCAGAAGGTGCTCGCCGCGCACGCCGCGGGCCTGACCGACGTGATCATCCCGGAGCGGAACCGTGCCGATCTCGACGACGTCCCGGACGACGTGCGCGAGGCGATCACCTTCCACCCGGTGCTCAGCGTCGACGAGGTGCTCGAGCTCGCGCTCGAGCCGGCGGGCGACCATGCGCTGCAGTCGGCGTGACCCGATCCCCGAGGAGGTCCGCCGGGCGGCGGACCTCCTCGAACGGCGCTGGACGCTCTCGATCCTGTACGCGTCCGTCGAGGGAGCCGAGCGCTTCAACGAGTTCCGAGCAGCGCTCGTCAGCGTCCCGCCCGCGACGCTGACGACTCGCCTGACCGAGCTCGTCGAGGCCGGCCTCCTCGAGCGACGCGTGCTCGACACGCGGCCGCCTGCCGTCGAGTACCGGTTGACGCCCGACGGCAAGCGCTTCGAGCCGCTCGTGCGCGAGCTCGTCCGCTGCGCGGGCTGACACGGCGAGGATTCGCGCGGGGACCAGCAGGAACCCGTTGACCCCGGCGGCCGACTCGACCGGCTGGGCACAGCACGCCCTCCGTGGCCTCGGCGCGTCGACCCGGCACAACGCGCCTACGGCTACTCGCCGGCGATCACCGGCTCGTCCGCCGTGCCCACTTACTCGCCCCGCCGACGCACCTCGGAGTAGGGACTACGGCTGCAGGAGCTCGTCCCGCCAGCCGCCCCCGCGCGCGCGCGTGAACCTGAGGCGCTCGTGCAGGCGGTCGTCGCGGTGCTGCCAGAGCTCGATCGTCTCGGGCTCGAGCACGTAGCCGCCCCAGCGCTCCGGCCTCGGCGGTTCGCCGGCCGCGAGCTGCCGCTCGAACTCGGCCTCGAGCCCGGCACGCGATTCGGTCGGCTCGCTCTGCCGCGACGCCGCGGCGGCGGCACGTGACCGCACCGGCCGCGTCTCCCAGTACGCGTCCGACTCCTCCGCCGGGAGCCTCGTCACCGGCCCTTCGACGCGGACCTGTCGGCCGAGCTCCCGCCAGTAGAAGACGAGCGCCGCGCGCGGGTTTTCGGCGAGCTCGCGTCCCTTTCGGCTCTCGTAGCCCGTGAAGAACGAGAAGCCGCGCTCGTCGACGCCCTTGAGCAGCACCATCCGGGCCGACGGTCGCCCGTGCGCGTCCGCGGTCGCGAGCGTCATCGCCTCCGGCACCTCGGCGCCGGCGGCCCGCGCCTCCTCGAACCACGCGCGGAAGCGCTCGACGGGGTCTACCGCCACGCGTTCTCGAGCAGCTCGCGCACCTCGGCGACGCCGGTCTCCCAGACTCGCAGCACCAGTTCGTCGGGGAGCTGGTACGCGCCTTCGAAGACGCCGTCGCCGAGCAGCTCGCGCACCCCGAGCGGGCCGCCGACGGCGCGGTAGGCGTCCTGGTCGAGCGCCGGCTTGCGCCCGTCCGGGAGCACGACGCCCTCGAGCCGCGTCCACGGGAAGTTCTCGAACCAGTTCGCGTGGCTCGGCTCCGGGTCGACCTCCTTCGCCGCGGCCTCCACGCGCGGGCTCGACCACCAGCTGTGGAAGACCGCCTGCGCGTCGGGGTGCGCCATCGCCCACTCGCGCGCGAGCGAGCCGCCGGGCACATTGCCGCCGTGGCCGTTGACGAGCAGGAAGCGCCGGAACCCCTGGCCGTAAAGCGAGTCGAGCAGGTCGCGCAGGACCTCGAGAAACGTCGAGAGCCGCAGCGTCGGGCTGCCCGGGTACGCCTGGAACGACGGCGTCAGGCCGTACGCGAGCACCGGGAGGACGAGCACGCCGAGCGGCTCGGCAGCTTCCGCGGCCACGCGCTCGGCGAGGATGTTGTCGGTCTCGAGCGACAGGTAGCCGTGCTGCTCGGTCGAGCCGACCGGCAGCACCACGCGGTCGTCGCGCGCGAGGTACTCCTCGACCTGCATCCAGTTCACGTCGCGGGCTCTCACGATCGCTCCAGCGACGCGTGCTTGCGACCGAGCACCTCGAACCAGCGCAGCAACATGAAGCCGAGGATCCCATAGACGGCGCCGACGAGGAGCTCCGCGCCCAGCAGCCCCTTCACGTCGCCGAGGCTCGCGCCGGCCGCGACCTGCCGCGCCGCCTCGATCGCGTGCGTGAACGGCATCCCCTGCGCGGCGGTGCTCATCCAGCCGGGCAGCGCGTCGAGCGGCACGTTCGCACCGGTGAAGATGAGCAGGAAGCCGAAGATCACGTTCGACAGCACGGCGTTCTCGCGGATCCGCAGGCTGAGCGCGGCGTTGACGAGCCCGAGGCCGGTGCACGACGAGGCGGCGATCACGACGACGAGCGCGAGCGGCGCGAGTGACCCGGCCGGGAAGTGCACGCCGAGGATCAGCGCCCCGACGGTCAGCGAGAACGCCGCCACGAATGCGCCGTTCACGACGACCGGGAGCGAGCGTCCGAAGAAGAGCGGGATCCGCGGCGCCGGGCTGACGAGGATCGCGCTCAGCGTGTTCTGGAACCGCTCGCCGCCGATCATCTGCGCCATCGCGAACAGGCAGGGGATCGACGCGTACTGGAGCGCGTTGCCGATCAAGTAGAACTCGTTCGACTCGAGGCCGGCCGACTTCCCGATGTACGCGAACAGCAGGATCTGGAAGAGCGGCGCGATCAGCATCGTGGGGATGTAGATCCAGGGCGTCAGCCAGTACCAGTTGGCCCGGAAGCTCGTCAGGCCGCCGACGAAGAAGATGCGGGCGGCCACGATCACGTCAGCGACAGCGTCCCGCGCTCGCGCGCGGCCTGCAGGACGCGCCGGCTGACGAGGACCGCGATCGCGACGTAGGCCGCGCCGAGGGCGAGGCAGACGAGCGCGTCGCGCAGCGGGTGCCCGCCGAGCGCCGCGCCGCGGATCGCGCTCATGCCCCAGGTCGGCGCCAGGATCCACGAGATCGGCCGCACCCAGGCCGGCAGCAGCGCCAGCGGCACCAGGAAGCCGCCGATCAGCCACACCGGGTACTCGAAGAAGTTCCCGAGCACCCAGGCGGCACGGAAACGGACGAACGAGACCGCGAACAGCAACCCCAGGCCGGCGAACGAGAGCACCGTCACGACGACGGCCAGCGCGAACAGGAGCGGATGCTCGATCGTCAGGTCGATGCCGAACGCGAAGCGCCCCCAGAGGAGTGTCGCGACCAGGTTGTAGATCCCGACGGACGCGAGCCCGAGCGTGGAGGGGAGGAGGACGAGCACGATGTGCCGCGGCGCCACGACGAGCAGCTCCAGCGTCCCCCACCAGCGCTCGCGCTGCATCGCCGAGCCCGCGGAGGTGCTGACCGACGACCACATCCCCATCACGGCGGCGCCGAGCGAGGCGTAGATCAGGGTCCGGGGGCTGTCGCCGGCGCGGAAGACGAAGAACGCGGTCGTCGCGAAGAAGAGCGGGTAGAGGACGTTGCCGATCCCGTCGAACGGCGAGCGCATGATCATCTTGAACTGGAGCAGCCAGCTCACGGCGAGGAAGCGGACCGTCTTCACTCCGCCACCAGCGCCACGTACGCGTCCTCGAGCGTCGGCTCGCGGTGCGAGACGCGGCCGACGTCCGCGCCGTTCAGGCAGCCCAGGATCGCGTGCGTGAGCTCGAGCTCCGGCTCGGTCTGCACGACGAGCACCTCGGCCTGCTCGCGCTCCTCGACCGCGACCGCGACGACGCCAGGCAGCGCCCGCATCCGACCGAGCGCGTCGTCCGGAATGCCGTAGACCTCGACCTCGACGACGCGCCCGGCGGCAACGCGGCGCTTCAGGTCGTCCGGCGTCCCCTCGGCGACGATCTCGCCGCGGGAAATGACCGCGATCCGGTCGCAGAGCGCGTCGGCCTCGAACATGTAATGGGTCGTCAGCAGCACCGTCTTCCCTGCCTCAGTCAGCGACGCGATCGTCGCGCGCACATCCCGGGCGCCGACCGGGTCGAGCCCGATCGTCGGCTCGTCCAGGAAGATCACCTCGGGGTCGTGCAGCAGCCCGCGCGCGACGTGGAGTCGCTGCTTCATCCCGCGCGAGTAGCCCTCGGCGCGCTCGTGCTCGCGACCGCGCAAGCCGACGAGCTCGAGCAGGTCTTCGATGCGCTGCTTCTGCTCTCGCGCCGGGACGCCGTAGAGCTCGGCGAAGGAGCGCAGGTTGTCGTAGCCGGAGAGGCGGTCGTAGACGCCGCGGTCACCGCCGAAGACGTACCCGATCCGGCGCCTGACCTCGAGC
>DASSMZ010000256.1:0-4474 GCA_035688325.1 Gaiellaceae bacterium | reverse complement strand
GGCCCGGCGCGCCTACGGCGCCGAGGGGATCGAGCTCTCGCCCGCCGCCGCGAAGCAGGCCGAGGAGCTCGAGGCGCGCGGCCTCGGGCTGCTGCCGGTCTGCGTCGCCAAGACGCACCTCTCGCTCTCGCACGACCCGTCCTTGATCAACGCACCGACCGGCTTCACGCTCCCGGTGCGCGAGCTCCGGGCCTACACGGGCGCGGGCTGGGTCGTCGCCCTCTGCGGCGAGATGCAGACGATGCCCGGCCTCCCCGCCGACCCGGCCGCCTCGCGGATCGAGGTCGACCCGGAGGGACGCATCCTCGGCCTGCGGTGAGCGTCACCGAGCTGTAGCCGTTCGAGGCCGAGCACGCCCAGCTCCGCCGCGGGCTCGAGCAGCTCCGGCAGGCGGCAACGCCGGTCGACACGATCGACCCCGCCGAGCGCCACGCCGAGATCTGCCTGCGCTCGCGGTGCTGACGACGCCCGGCGACGAGCCGGCCGACTGGCTCGACGCGCGGCAGGCTGCTCGGGCTGATCCTTGCTGCGGGCGAGGCCAGGGCGTTCCGCAGCTCGTGCTGCGGCTGGGCTACCCGACGTCGACGCCGGCCGCGACGCCGCGTCGGGACGTCGCCGACGTGCTCTCCTAGACCGGCGCCGGCTCCACGTCGAGCGCGTCGCGCAGCGCCTCGAAGACGTCGCGCTCCAGCGAGTACGACTCGTCGAAGTCCGCCGCGCCGTTCAGCTCGAGCGGCACGTAGGAGCCGGCGACCGGCAGCAGGTCGACGCCGGCCACGTCGATCCCGACGGCAGCGACCGCTCTGACCGCGAGCTCGCACGCCTCCTCGGACGGCTCGGCGTGCCTCCGCACCGCGCCGAGCGAGACGTTGGTGCGCCACTCGCCGCGCCGGGCGACGCGTTCGGCGCCGCCGAAGACGCGGCCGCGCGCGACGAGCAGCCGCAGGTCGTGCCCGGGCGGCGGGAGCAGCTCCTGCACGAGCGCCCCGGTGCGCATGAACCACGGCCGCCGCTGCAGCCGGGCGGCCCAGGCGTTCAACTCGTCCCGGTCGCGGCAGCGCACGACGTCGTGGCCCCAGCTGCCGAAGCGCGGCTTGACGACGAGCGGCGGCTCCAGCTCGAGCAGCTCCGGCACCGTCCGGACGTGCTCGGTCCACGGGTGCGGCACGCCGGCCGAGCGCAGCAGGACGGCCGTCCGCCACTTGTCGTGGACCCCGAGCAGCGGGTCCGCGCGATTCAGCAGCTGGACGCCGCGGCCCTCGAGCGCCTCGAGCAGCTCGAGGCCCGGCTCGACCCCGTCGAGGGTCGGCAGCACGTCGATGCGGGCCAGCGCCACGTCACCTGGGGCCAGGCTTGCCAGCGCGACGCGCGGCGAGAGCAGCTCGGCACCGAGCCGCGCGGCCAGCATCGCGTTCGTCGGCTCGCGCTGGTGGGCGACGATTGCGAGCGTCATCTCGGCGCATATCGTCGCCCGGGCAGCCGGAGGCAGCATCAGGGGCTACGCCCTTCCCCGTGCGGGTTTTCCGCGCGGGCGCATCAGCGGCTGCCCCGATGCCTCCACCGCGCTCGCGGCCGACACTCTCGCCATGGCCGCGATGGAGGAGACCGGGCGGAGGATCGTCTTCGACGAGCTCCGACCGCCGCTGACCGTCGCAGAGGCGCTCGTCGAGGCCGACCGCTGTCTCGAGTGCGGCGGCACGCACGCGCCGGCGCCGTGCACGGTCGCCTGCCCGGCAGACGTCGACGTGGCGGGGTTCGTCTCGGCGATCGCCGACGGCGACCCCGGGCGCGCGGCCGACACGATCTTCGCCGAGAACCTGCTCGGCGCCAGCTGCGCCCGCGTCTGCCCGGTCGAGGTCCTCTGCGAGGCCGCGTGCGTCCTGCAGCACGAGGGCCGCGAGCCGATCCAGATCGCTGCGCTGCAGCGGCACGCGGCCGACTGGTCGCTCACCCGCGCCCGGCCGTTGCGCCCGCGAGCGCCGCTGACCGGCAAGCACGTCGCCGTGGTCGGCGCCGGCCCGGCCGGCCTCGCCTGCGCGGGCGAGCTGGCCGCCCGCGGTCACGAGGTCACGATCTTCGAGGAGCGCGAGGAGGTCGGCGGACTCGTCCGCTACGCGATCGCGCCCTACCGCATCCAGCGCGATCCGCTGCCCGCGGAGGCGGTCGCGCTCGAGGAGCTCGGCGTCGCCTTCCGGCTCGGGCACCCCGTTCGCCAGCGCGCGACACTCGAGGCGATCGCGGCGGACGCCGACGCGGTGTTCCTGGGCGTGGGCATGGGCGACGACGCCGACGTCCGCTACCCGGGCGACACGCTCGCCGGCGTGTGGGACTCGCTGCCGTTCATCGAGGCGGTCAAGTCGGACGAGCCGCCCGAGGTCGGCCGCTCGGTGGCCGTGATCGGCGGCGGCAACACGGCGATCGACGTCGCGCGCGAGGCGCTGCGCCTCGGCGCCCGCGACGTCACGCTCGTCTACCGGCGCACGGTCGAGGAGATGCCGGCCTACCCGCACGAGGTCGAGGAGGCCGAGGAGGAGGGCGTTCGCTTCCAGTGGCTCGCCGCGCCGGTCCGCTTCCTCGGGCGCGGGCGCCTCGTCGCGGTCGAGTGCCAGACGATGGCGCTGGGCGAGCCGGACGCGAGCGGGCGCCGCCGGCCCGAGCCGGTGCCGGGCTCCGAGTTCGTCATTCCGGCCGAGACGGCGGTGAAGGCGATCGGCCAGCGCGGGCGCGACGAGCTCGCGGAGCTGGTGGACGGTTTGCGCCTGTCGCGGGGTCGTGTCGAGGTCGACCCCGCGACCGGGCGCACCTCGAGCCCGAAGTTCTTCGCCGGCGGCGACGCCGTCAACGGCGGCGTCAGCGCCGTCGAGGCGGTGCAGGAGGCCAAGCTCGCCGCGCGGGCGATCGACGAGGCGATCCGGTGAGCGCGGGCACGACCGAGATCCGCTGGCACGCGCGCGCCGGCCAGGGCGCGAAGACCGCGGCCCATCTCTTGGCACTCGCCTTCCTGCGCTCCGGCAAGAGCGTCCAGGCCTTTCCCGAATACGGCCCCGAGCGGCGCGGCGCGCCTGTGCGTGCCTACACGCGCGTCTCCGACCGGCCCATCCGCCGACACGACTCCGTCGTCTCGCCCGACGTCGTCGTCGTGCTCGACCCGTCGCTCGCCCAGGAGGCGGGCGTCGCGGAAGGCGTCGACGACGAGACGCTCGTGCTCGTGAATGCGGACGAGCCTCCCCCCGGGCTCCCGCACGCACGCGTGCTGTGCGTGCCCGCCGCGCGGCTGGCCGAGGCGAGCGGAGCGCGGTTTGCGAACGTCGTCATGATCGGCGCCGTCGCGGCCGCGCTCGGCGAGCCGCCGCTGGAGACGCTCGAGGAGCAGGCGACCGGCCTGCTCGGCGCCAAGTCCGACCCCGCCGCGGTGCGCGCGGGGATCGAGGAGGGCCACGCGTGGCTGCGCTGAAGGCGTGGCAGGAGCTCGAGCCCGGCGGCGCCGTCGAGCGCGCGCAGTCCGAGCGCGTCCGCACCGGCGGCTGGCGCACGGGCCTGAAGCCCGAGGCCGACCTCGGCCGCTGCGTCGACTGCCTGCTCTGCTGGCTCTACTGCCCCGACTCGGCGATCGTGCTCGACGGCGTCGCCTTCGCCGGCTTCGACCTCGAGGTCTGCAAGGGCTGCGAGCTCTGCGCCGAGATGTGCCCGACCGGCGCGATCGCGATGGTGCCCGATGCGTGAGCTCGAGCTGCTCACCGGCGGCGAGGCCGTCGCGCACGCGATGCGGCAGGTCGACCCCGACGTCGTCCCGGTCTACCCGATCACGCCGCAGACGCCGATCATCCAGGGCTTCGCGAAGTTCGTGGCGGACGGGAAGGCGCACGGCGAGCTGGTCGACGTCGAGTCCGAGCACTCGGCGATGAGCGCGGCGATCGGATCCGCCCTCGCCGGCGCCCGCACCATGACCGCCACCTCCTCGCAGGGCCTCGCGCTGATGGCCGAGGTCGTCTACATCGCCGCCTCGATGCGCGCCCCGATCGTGATGGCGCTCGGCAACCGCGCCCTCTCCGGGCCGATCAACATCCACTGTGACCACTCCGACTCGATGCTGATCCGCGACTCCGGCGTCGTGCAGCTGTTCGTCGAGAACGCGCAGGAGGCCTACGACATGACGCTGCTGGCGCCGCGGCTGGCCGAGCGGCCGGAGGTGCTGCTGCCGGTGCTCGTCTGCCAGGACGGCTTCACGATCACCCATTCCGCCGAGCCGGTCGAGCTACTGCCGGACGAGTCGGTGCGCCGCTTCGTCGGCGAGTACGAGGTTCCGCACCCGCTGCTCGACCTCGAGCGGCCGGCGACGCAGGGGCCGTTCGCGATGCCCGACTACTACTTCGAGCTGCGCCGCGCGCAGGTGGCCGCGCTCGAGGCGGCACTGCCGGCCTTCGACGAAGAGGCCTTCGAGCTGACGCGGCTGACCGGGCGGCCGCTCGGCACG
>DASSMZ010000247.1:0-2145 GCA_035688325.1 Gaiellaceae bacterium | reverse complement strand
CGCTCGCCGTCAGGGTCTGAGCCTGCGTCGACAGCGAGTTCGCCACGTCGGTGGTCGACTTCGTGCCCGCCCGGGCGAGCGCGTCGGCGAGGCCGGCCAGCGCGATGGCGCGCAGCTGGAGCGTCGTAAGCACCTGCTGGTGCACTCCCTGCAGCGGCCCCGGAGGACGGAGGCGCAACGCCTGGTCGTAGTACTCCTGCTGTTGCCGCGACCAGTTCACGAGCTTCGCCTCGAGGCCCCGGGTCGTGAGCGTCTGCGAGCCCAGCGCGTTCACGAAAGCCTGGCCCGCCTGCGCCGAGCTCTGCGCGATCGGGCGCACGTCGTTCATGTACGCGGCGTACTCGTCGTGCTTGCTCTGTCCCTGGCAGGAGCCGACCCAGAACACGAGCCCGACCACGATCACGATCGCCAGGGCGACGAACCCGGCGAGCCGCGCGATCGCCACGCCTCCGGGCGGCGGCGCGGACGGCCGCTTCGGGCCGCCGGTGCGCGGCGGCCGCATCCGCCGGCGCGGCCTGCGCGGCGACTCGAGCGTCGCGTCCATCTCGTCGAAGAATTCGACCTGCGTCTCGTCGTCGAAGCTGCTCACTCGCGGGCAAGCCTAACCCGCCGGGAAGGACAGTCCGACGCCGTCGCCAATCTGCGCAGAGCATGGGAGAGGCCGCCCCCGCGCTCACCGCCTCCGAGCTCGTCCTCGACCGCTACCGGCCGTTACGGCCGCTGGGCAGCGGCGGCTCGGGCTCCGTCTGGCTCGCCCGCGACGAGCGGACGGGCCTCGAAGTCGCGCTCAAGATCATTGCGCGGGAGGGAAAGGCGGCCGCGCGGGCCGAGCGCGAGGCGGCCGCGGCCGCGCATCTCCGCCATCCCGCCTGCCTGCGCGCCTACGGTTTCGCGCGCGACTCGCGGCACGTCTACATCGCGTACGAGTTCGTCCCGGGCCGCACCTTCCGCGAGGCGCTGCGCGAAGGCAACCTCCGAGACCAGGCCGCGGTCGAGGCCTGCGCGCAGGTGTGCGACGGGCTCGCCCACGCCCACGCGGCCGGGATCCTCCACCGCGACGTGAAGCCGTCGAACGTGCTGCTCGCCGACGGCGAGCACGTCTCGGCGCGCGTGCTCGACTTCGGGCTCGCCCGCATGGCCGAAGCCGAGACGCTGACCGAGCAGGGCGACGTGCCCGGAACGCTCGCGTACATCTCGCCGGAGCGGCTTGCCGGGAACGAGGCGACGCCGGCATCCGACGTCTGGGCGGTCGGCGTGATGCTGTGGGAGGCGCTCGCGGGACGCCATCCGTTCTGGCGCGGCTCGATGCTCGAGACGGCGCGCGCGATCGAGGCGGGCGCACGGCCGCTCGGCGAGCTCCGTCCCGACCTGCCGAAGCGACTGCTGCGCCTCGTCGACCGTGCGCTCTCGACAAGCCCCGGCAAGCGGCCCTCCGCCCGGGAGCTCGCGGGCGGGCTGCGCGGGCTGACGTCCTCCGCGTCCACCGCCGAGCGCCCTCCATTCGCGATTCCCCATGTCGACGCCGGAGCCGCCGCTGCGGCCGGCCTCGCCGCGCTGTTCGCAGGCTGGGTCGCCGCCGTCCTCCCCTTCTATCCCGGTGGTTGGGCGTTCGGGCTCGCGGCGCTCGCCGCCGCGCTGACGCTGTATCGCGAGCGCGCCGGGCTGGCGCTCGCACTCGCGGTGCCGTTCTTCCCGCTCGGGAACATCTCGCTGGGGCTCGCGCTCCTCTACGCCGCCCTCGCGGTCGCCTGGCTGCTCGTGACCTGGCGGGAGCCGCGGACCGGGCTGCTCTTCGCGCTCGGCCCGCTGCTGGCGCCGATCGCGGCACTCGGCCTCCTTCCACTCGCGGCGACGTGGGTCCGCGGAACGGTGCGGCGCGCGCTCGTGGTCGCGCTCGGAGTGCTGACCGCGGCGCTCTCCGCAGGGATCCGCCACGCGTCCCTCCCGCTCGTGGGCGGCATCGCACCGCGCAACCTCGGCATCGACGGAGCGCGCGGCCCGCTCGACGTCGCGGGATCGCTCGCCCATACGGCCTCCGCGCACCCGGCGTTGCTGATCGAGGCCGCGGCGCTCGCGCTCGTCGCCGCCGCGCTTCCCTACGCGCAGGAGCGCGGACGCTGGGGAGCTGCGGGCATCGGCGCGGCC
>DASSMZ010000245.1:0-4123 GCA_035688325.1 Gaiellaceae bacterium | reverse complement strand
CGTGCACCCGAAGATCATGCGCGTCCGCGGGCCGATCGTCGACGCGCTCTGGCTGCAGGAGGAGCTCGCCGAGCTCGAGCGGCTGGTGCGCGAGGGCGAGACGCTCGAGACCGTGTCGCGGCTCGCGACGATGATGCGCGCGCCGCGGCTCGCCGGTGCACAACACGACACGGTTTCGGAACAGACGCTGAGCTAAGCCCGTCCACCGGCGCGGCTACGGTGGCGCGGTGGAGATCCTCGACGGCCTGAACCCCGAGCAGCGGCGCGCGGCCGAGGCGGTGCGCGGGCCGGTCTGCATCCTCGCGGGCGCCGGCTCCGGCAAGACGACGACGATTACGCGGCGGATCGCGTGGCAGGTCGCGTCGGGAGCGGTGCGCTCCGACCAGATCCTCGCGGTCACGTTCACGGACAAGGCGGCCGGCGAGATGCGGTCACGCCTGCAGCGGCTCGGCGTCGACGGCGTCGAGGCGCGCACGTTCCACTCCGCCGCGCTCTCGCAGCTGCGCCGTGCCCGCGGCGAGGGGCCGGGGCGCATCCTCTCGACCAAGGCGCTCCTCCTGCGCCAGATCGGCAACACGCTCCCGCCGCCGTTCCGGTTCCGGCCGGCCGGCGACCTCGCGACCGAGGTCGAGTGGGCGAAGAACCGCCGCCTCACGCCGCAGACCTACCGCGACGGGCTCGCCGGTCACGAGCCGCCGATCCCCGACGACCTGATGGCGACCGTCTTCCGCGAGTTCGAGCGCCGCAAGGCGGCGTCGGGCCTGATCGACTTCGAGGACCTGCTCGAGCTGACGATCCGGATGTACGAGGAGGACGAGTGGGCGCTGGCCGCGCTGCGGGAGCGCTACGCGGCGTTCACCGTCGACGAGTACCAGGACGTCAACCTGCTGCAGCAGACGCTGCTCGAGCTCTGGCTCGGCCCGCGCGACGACGTGTGCGCCGTCGGCGACGACTACCAGTCGATCTACGGCTTCACCGGCGCCTCGCCGGAGTGGCTGCTCGGGCTCGCGCAGCGCCACCCGCACGCGACGGTCGTCCGGCTCGAGGACAACTACCGCTCCACGCCGCAGGTGCTCGCGCTCGCCAACCGGCTCGTGCCGAAGCTCGGCGGCGCGGAGAAGACCCTCCGCGCGACGCGGCCCGACGGCCCGGAGCCGGAGCTGCGGGGCTTCGACGCGGCGGAAGACGAGGGCGCCTGGGTGCTCGCGCGCGTGCGCGACCTGCGCACCGAGGGCGTGGCGTACGAGCAGATGGCGGTGCTGATGCGGCTGAACGCGCGCTCGGTCGACTTCGAGGAGCTGTTCGCGGACGCCGAGATCCCG
This sequence comes from Gaiellaceae bacterium, assembly GCA_035688325.1. Classification (GTDB taxonomy): domain Bacteria; phylum Actinomycetota; class Thermoleophilia; order Gaiellales; family Gaiellaceae; genus AC-32. The sequence continues at coordinate 2,801 of DASSMZ010000245.1, read as the reverse complement.
TTCCAGGGCGCGGCGCTGCTGGCCCGCGACGGCGCGCGGCAGCTGCTGAAGGCGCTGCGCGGGGCCGGCTTCGGGTCGCTGGCAGGTGAGGTGCGGCGGGTCGCGCGGCAGCAGGGGATGGTCGAGCCCGTGCCCGACGGTCTCGGCGAGCGCGAGCTCGTCCGGCAGGCCGACCTCGCGCGCCTCTGCAAGCTGGCGGACGAGTTCGACGACGGCTCCAAGACGGTCGAGCAGTGGGTCGAGTGGCTGAAGGCGCGGTTCGACCACGGTGCGCACGGAGGCGTGCACCTGCTCACGCTCCACCGCGCGAAGGGCCTCGAGTTCGACGCGGTCTTCGTGCCGCGGGTCGAGGAGAAGGAGCTTCCGTGCAAGGCGGCGCTGCGGGCTCCGGCGCAGATCGCGGAGGAGCGGCGGCTGCTCTACGTCGGCATCACGCGTGCGCGGAGGCACCTCGCCCTGACGTGGGCCGGCAAGCCGAGCAGATTCCTGGTCGAACTCGGCGTCGGGGCCGCTTCGGCGCCGAAGCCGAAGCGGCGCGATGCCGAGCCAGACGACCCGACGTACGTCGCGCTGAAGGAGTGGCGCCTGAAGCGCTCGAAGCGCGACGACGTCCCCGCGTACGTCGTCTTCCACAACTCGACGCTCGCGGAGATCGCCGCGCGCCGCCCGAGGACGATCGCGGAGCTGGCGTCGGTCCCGGGCGTCGGCCCGGCGAAGCTCGAGCGCTACGGGACCGACGTGCTAGACGCTCTCGCGAGCTGAGAGCAGCAGCTCGAGCATCTGCGACGGGTCGCGCCTGACTCGCGCGCGCTCGCCGTCGCGCTTGCGCAGGTCGAGCGCGCGGGGGTCGGAGAGCGGGATCAGCCGTCCCTCGCGGATCAGCAGCTCGTCGACGCCGCCGAGCCGTCCGCCGTAGGTCGTGTAGACGGGCGTGCCGAGGGCGACGGCCTCGCGGTTCATCGTCCCGCCGGCCGAGACGACGAGATCGGCGAACGCGATCAGGCTCTGCGCGTCGACCGCCTGCTCCGGCACCTGCACCGACGGCAGGTCGAGCCCGCGGACGTAGGCGCGCTGCTCCCGGGTGCGCGGGATCACGATCGCGTCGACGGACTCGTTCCGGCCGAGGTGCTCGAGCACCTGCGGGAAGAGCGGGTTCGAGCGGCGGTGGTAGAGCGAGACGTCCGGCGGCGTGCGGACGACGACGAGCGTCCGCTCCGCGTCGACGTCGAACTGCGCGAGCGCCTGCAGGTCGGGCTCGAAGTCCGCGAGGTAGTACTCCTCCTTCAGGCCCGGGTACTGGACGAGCTTCGGCGGGCGCGCGCCGTAGCGCTCGAGCCGCTCGGGGGGGATCGCCGCCGGCACCACCACACGCGTAGCCGCCCGGCAGCCGAGCTGGTGCTGGAGCCACGCGAACTCGTAGTCGAAGGTCGTCGAGCTCGGGATCCCGAGCCGGTGCGCGGTCATCGTCAGCTCGTGCGACCCGTGCGCGAGAGCGACGTCGAACTCGCGGCCGCGCGCCCAGTGCCGTAGCTCGCGCAGTCGTGAGGTCAGCGAGCGGAGCTTGCCGAGGCGCGAGCGCCCGCCGTGGCGGCCGAGCACGTCCGCCTCGATTCCGTGCAGCTCCAGCAGCTGCACCGTCTGCGCGTAGTCGCGGGCGGTGACCTCGACCGTGTAGCCACGCCCGCGCATGAGCTCCAGCAGCGGCCGGAACACCAGCACGTGCGCCGGCGCGGTGATGTCGACCCAGACCCTCACAACCGCTCGACCAGGCGGAAGCGAATCGCGACGATCGGCGTGTCGTCCGGCAGCGGCCGCTCGAAGAAGCGCTCGTGCGCCTCGCGCCACTCCTCGACCGACTCGAAGCCCTCGCCCTCGTCGCGCGCGAACCGGAGGTCGATCTCGCCGGCCGGCACGACCCGCACCTCGGTCAGCTCGACGATCCCGACGGGCTCGTCGTCGAGGCCGAGCAGCAGGCAGCGGTCGCCCGGCCGGCCGTGCGGGTCGCCGGGCTCGGGCAGGCCCGCGGTCGCCGTCTTCTCGCCGCGGAGCACCGCGTCGACGAGCTGGCGCCGGAGGTCGCTGCCCGGCCAGCCGAGCCCGAGCGGCGGCCCGTCGCTCAGCTCGCGATCGCCTCCAGCCGCGGCTCGCGGAGCGCGCCCGGCTCCCGCTCGACGTGGCGCTCGTGCCAGAGCGTGAACGCGAGCAGTCCCCAGAGCTGGCGCGACAGGTCCTCCTCGCCGCGGACGTGCCGGTCGACCACCCGCTGCACCTGCTGCGGCTCGAAGAAGCCCTGCCGCCGCAGCGTCTCGGGGCTCAAGGTCTCGCGCGCGAACGGCTCGAGCTCGCCGCGCAGCCACGCCGCCGCCGGGATCGAGAAGCCGCGCTTCTTGCCGCGGACGATCCGCTCGGGGACGAGCGGGGCCACGGCCTTCCGCAGCAGCACTTTCTTGCGGAAGCCGCGCACGCGCTGGCGCGCGGGCAGCGAGAACGCGAAGCTCGTCACCGCCGGGTCGAGGAACGGCACGCGCGCCTCGAGCGAGTGCGCCATCGAGGCGCGGTCGGTCTTCACGAGCAGGTCGTCGACGAGGTAGATGCCGAGGTCGACGTCCTGCAGGCGCGCGAGGAGCTCCGCGCCGTCGGTCTCGGCGAAGCGCTGGCGATAGAGGTCGACCGGGTCGAAGCCGTGGCGGCGGCCGGTCAGCGCGGCGCGGGCATCCGCGGAGAAGATCTCCTTCCACGCGTGGTGGCGCTCGAGCGGCGGCAGGTGCGCTCCGCGGACGAAGCGTTTCGCCTTGTAGTCG
>DASSMZ010000217.1:0-6935 GCA_035688325.1 Gaiellaceae bacterium | reverse complement strand
ATGCGGCGGCTGCCCTACGTGCCGCGCGTCGCCGAGCAGCCGATCCTGCGCTGGCCCGCGGTTCGCGGAGCGAGGTACTACAACGTCCAGCTCTACCGCGGCTCGAAGCGCGTCTACGCGGCGTGGCCGACGACGAACCAGCTCGGCCTCCCCGAGGCGTGGCGCTGGTCGGGCAAGAAGCACCGCCTCGGGCCGGGCCGCTACCGCTGGTACGTCTGGGCCGGCTTCGGCGCCCGCTCGTTCGCCCGCTACCGGGCCGTCGGCAGCGCGCAGTTCGTCGTCCCGCGCTAGCGCTCCTCAGTCGCGGCGGCGCCGGATCAGATCCGCGAGCAGGATCAGCGCGAGCGTGCCGCCGACCGCGCCGAGCGTGATCGGAACCCAGCGCGCCACGTGCTGCGCGGCGGCAGTCGCACCGCAGGCGACGAGCGCCGAGCCGGCCGTGATCGCGAGCGCGAGCTGCCGGGCCACGATCCGGATCGTCCGCTCGAGCGGCGTGATCCCGCGGATGTCGACCTGCAGGCGCTGCCCCGGGCGCGCGCCGCTGATCCGCTCGAACGACTCGATCAGCCGCTCGCCGCGGACCTTGAGCTTCTGCACGTCGTAGAACAGGCGCTTCGGGTCGGCGCTCGACTGGGCGCGCGTGATCAGGTTCTTCATCAGGAAGCGCCCGACGACGGAGAACGGGTCGAGCTCCGGGTCGAGCTCGCAGGCGGCGAGCTGCATCTGCGCGAGCGCCTTGCCGGTGAGGACGAGCGGCGCCGGCAGGCGAACGCCGTGCTGCGTCGAGGTGTGCGCGATCTCCTGCATCAGCGGCCCGAGCGAGATCTCGCCGAGCGACGTGTGCCGGTAGCGGCGCAGCAGCTCGGTGAGGTCGGCCTCGAGCCCGGCCGCGTCGGCGTCCTCGGCCTCGGGGCCGGCCATGATCAGCACGACCTCGGTCAGGAACGGCACGTCCTCCTGCCAGAACGCGAGCAGCAGGAGCAGCAGCTGGCCGCGCATCTCGGGCGAGAGCTCCCCGACCATGCCGAAGTCGAGGAAGTAGATCCGCCCGTCGGCCCAGAGCATGTTGCCCGGGTGCGGGTCGGCGTGGAAGAACCCCTCGACGAGGATCTGTCGGTAGTAGCACTCGAGCAGCTGCCGCGCGGCCTCGCGGCGCTCCGGGCCCTGGGGGATCTCGCGCACCGGCACGCCCGGGATCTCCTCGAGCACGAGCAGGCGCGCAGTCGACAGCTCCTCGTAGACGCGCGGCGCGTCCAGCCGCGGGAAGGCCGTCAGGGCGGCGCGGAGCCGCTCGACGTTCTGCGCCTCGAGCCGGAAGTCGAGCTCCCGGCGCAGCGAGTCGGACAGGTGCTCGATCGCCGCCGACAGGTCGACGATCCGGCGCAGCGCGTTGCGGTTGGCCGTCTTCTGCGCGAACAGCTCCAGCAGGCTGAGGTCGCGCAGGATGTCCTGCTCGGCCGTCGGCCGCTGCACCTTCACGACGACGCGGTCGCCGTTGTCGAGCACCGCGCGGTGCACCTGGCCGATCGTCCCCGCCGCCAGCGGCTCGGGCTCGATCGACGCGAAGACGTCCTCCCACGGGACGCGGAGCTCCTGCTCCATCACCTGCACGACCTCGTGCTCGCCGAGCGGCGTCACCCGGTCCTGCAGCTGCGCGAGCTCGGCGACCGCCTCGGGCGGGATCAGGTCGGGCCGGGTCGAGAGGATCTGGCCGAGTTTCGCGAACGTCGGGCCGAGCTCCTCGAGCGCCTCGCGCAGGCGGCGGGCGCGAAGCTCGGGCGGGTCGTCGCGGCGCGACTCGTTGAAGCCGTACTTGCCGAGCACGGTCGCGATCCGCGCCGCGCGGCCGAGCAGCGGCTGGTCGGCGGCCGTGCTCACGAGCCGTCCCGATGGGTCTGGACGATCACGACCGTGCAGGGCGCGTTGTGCGAGACGCGGTTCGGCACGTTGCGGAGCAGGAACTCGCGCCGGCCGCTCATGCCGACGCTGCCGACGACGAGCACGTCCGCCTGCTCGCGCCTCGCGGCGTCGACGATCGCCTCCGCGGGATCCTCGGCCGTCACGACCGCGGCGCGCTTCTGCTCACCGTCGAGGCCGACGATGTACGCGTCGAGGTCTTCCGCCGCGTCGGCCCGCGAGACGTCGCCGCCGACCAGCACGCGCAGGACGAGCAGCTCCGCCTCGTAGCGCGCCGCCATCTCGGCCGCGAACCGCACCGCGCGCTCCGCCGTCTCCGAGCGGTCGGTCGCGACGAGCACGCGTCGCACCGCCTCGTCGTCGCCGCCGCGGCGCCGGATGCGCATCAGGCCTCGCCGCCGAGCGCCTGCGGCAGCTCGCTGCGGGAGCCGATCCCGAGCTTCCGGTAGACGTTGCTCAGGTGCACCTCGACGGTCTTCGTCGTCACGAACAGCGCCTGGGCGATGTCCTTGTTCGAGAGCCCGTCGGCCGCGAACCGCGCCACGCGCCGCTCGCTCGCCGTCAGCGACTCGACCCCCGAGAGCAGCAGCCGCCGCGGCCGCGCGCCGGTCGCGGCGAGCTCTTCCTCGGCGCGCGCGACCAGCGGCTGCGCGCCGGAGCGCACGGCGACGTCGAGCCCTTCCCGGAGCAGCTCCCGCGCGTCCGCGCGCTGGTTCGCGCGCCGCATCGCCGCGCCGAGCTCGACCAGCGTGCGTGCGCGTTCGAGCTTCGCGGACGAGCCCTCCAGCACCGCCAGCGACTCCCGGAGCGTCTCGATCCCCTCGGCCCCGCCCCGGGCTAGCCCCAGCGCACGCAGCGAGACGCCGATCGGCCGCGGCGAGCCCCAGGCCCGCGCGAGCTCGACCTCCTCGCGCCCGAGCTCGACCGCCTCGTCCCGCTCGTCGAGCGCGAGCAGTGCCAGCGAAAGGTGCGAGCGCCAGGCGAGGATCGCCGGGTTCCGCATCTCGAACGTCTCCATGCAGCGGCCGAGGCGCCGCCAGTCGTCGGCCGCGGCGGCGAACTCCCGCCGCGCGTAGCGCAGCCAGCCGCGGGCACCGAGGAAGAAGATCAGGTGGCCGCTCTCGGCGACCTCCTCCTCGAGCCCGAGCTGGGCGAGCGAGCGCTCCGCGTCCTCCAGCTCGCCGCGGTTGGTGAGCACGTCGGCGAGGTACGAGTGGAAGTAGATCGCGCCCTGCTGGCTCGGCAGGTAGCTGACGAGGTCGTCGGACTCGCGCAGGTCCTCGATCGCCGCTTCGAGGTCGCCGCGCTGCGCCAGCGTGAGGCCGCGGAAGCAGAGCATGTTCGAGAGCGTGACCAGCTCGCCCCGCTTCTTCGCCGCTTCCATCATCGTGTCGAAGAAGCGGTCGACCTCGTCGTCGAGCTCGGCGTACATGAGCGCCGTCGCTGCGCACGAGATCGCGACCGACGGCATGCTGTCGACCAGCGCGCGCAGCATCGCGGGCTCGGCCAGCTCGCGCACGCGCTCGCGGTTGCCGCCGCGGCGGGCGTCGAAGTAGCGCAGCGTCGCGAGCATCACGGCCCGGCCGATCTCGCCTTCGAGCGCCGCCTCGTCGGCCTGCTCGTAGCGCGCGCGACAGACCTCGAACACGTCCGAGTCGAAGCCCGCCGAGTTGAGCAGCTCGGCCTCAAGCATCTCCCGCAGCTCCGGCTCCTCGCTCTCGAGTCGCCGGATCGCGGCCTCGAAGATCCGCACCGCCTCGGGCCCCCGGTTGAGGCGGAACAGCGAGCGCCCCAGCTCGAGCGCGAGCCGCGCGTGTCGGAGCGGCTCGTCGGTCGCCGCCAGCGCCTGGCGCAGGTGCTCGGCGGCGGCCGACACGTCCACCCGCTGCTCGGCGAGGCCGAGCTCGCGCAGGGTGTCGATCCGCTTCTCCTCGGGTGGCGGCTCGAGCAACGCCCGGCGCAGGTACCTCACCGCGACCTCGGGCGCGCCGCGGACGAGGGCACGGTCGGCCGCGATCCGCAGCGTCTCGACCACGAAGGGGTCGCGCGCGGGCGGCACGAGGTCGAGGTGGGCGGCAACGCGCTCCGGCTCCTCGTTGGCGGCGTCGAGGATCTCCGCGGCGCGCCGGTGCGCCAGCAGCCGCTGCGCCGGCTCGATCGACTCGTACACGGCAGCCTGCACGACCGGGTGCACGAACTCGACCGTCGGCGTCGCCACGCGCAGCAGGTCGGCCCGCGCCAGCCAGGTCGCGGCGAGCGACGAGAGGTGCCGGTCGTCGATCTCGGCGAGCATCGCCACGTCGCGCTGCTCCGAGCCGTCACCGAGGATCGCCGCCGCGGTCGCGAAGCGGCGCGCCTCGTCGGGCAGGCGCGAGAGGCGGAGCGCGACGGCGCGCGTGACGGGCTCCGGCCCGACCTCGCGCGCACGCGCGGCGTTCTCGGCCGTCGGCTGGACGCCCTCGCCGTGCAGCGCGTCGACGAGCGCGCGCACGAACAGCGGGTTGCCGCCGGTCGCCGCGTGGCAGGCCGAGGCGAACGCCGGGTGCGGGTCGGCGCCGTACTCCTGCGCCACCATTGCCCCTACGGCCGGCTCGCTCAGGGCAGTCGGCCGGATCACGAGCACGGTCGGGTCGGAGATCAGCTCCGTCAGCAGCTCCGTCTCGACCGACTGCTCGGGCGGGCGCAGGCCGAGCACCACGAGCAGCGGCAGCCCCTCGAGGCGACGGCCGAGGAACGCGAGCCAGCGCAGCGTCGGCGCATCCGTCCAGTGCAGGTCGTCGACGACGATCGCCGTCGGCCCGCGCGCCGCGAGGTTCGCCGCGAGCCAGTAGAGGCCGTGCAGGACCGCGAACGAGACGTCGCCGGCGGCGGCGCCCGTCAGCTCCTCGTCGCCGAACAGCCGCTCGGCGAGCGCGGCCGTGCCGGACAGCGCGTCGTCGCGCTCCTCCGGCGACAGCGACGCCAGGTAGGGCTCGAACAGCTGGCGCACGACGCCGTACGCGAACTCCTGCTCGAGGTCGGCGCTGCGGGCGACCAGCACCTCGAAGCCGGCGGACGCCGCGAGCGCCCGCGCCTCCGCGACGAGCCGCGTCTTGCCCATCCCCGACCGGCCCTCGATCGCGACCACGCGGCCGGCGCCGGAGGACGCGGCGTCGACGACGGCATGGAGCGCGGCGACCTCGGCCTCGCGCTCGAGCAGCGGCGTCGTCGCCACCTGGACGTCGGCGCGCCGGCGCGGCATGCGCGGGCGTGCCTTCTCGCGCTCGCGGGTCGAGAGCGGCGGGAACTCGCCCGGCAGGCCCTCGATCTCGAGCTGGAAGAGCCGCTCCGGCCGGTCGAAGTCGGGCAGCTCGACCGGCCCGAGGTCGCGCAGCCCGAGCTCCGTGGAGAGGTCGAAGCGCACGAGCGTCGCCGTCGTCGTCGAGAGGAGCACCTGCCCGCCGTGCCCGGCGTCCCCGATCCGCGCGGCCTGGTGCACCGCGAAGCCGACGTAGCCGTCGGTCCCGACCGACGCCTCGCCGGTGTGGAGGCCCATGCGGACGCGCACCTGCACGCCCTCGGGCCACTCCTGCTCGGCGAGCGCGCGCTGCGCCGCGGCCGAGGCGTCGACCGCCGACCCCGCGCTGCGGAAGACGACGAAGAACGAGTCGCCCTTGGTGTCGATCTCGATCCCGCCGGCCTCGGTGAACGCCGCGCGCAGGAGCCGGTTGTGGGTCGCGAGCACCTCCCCGTATCGATCCCGGCCGAGGCTCTTGAGCAGCTTCGTCGAGCCCTCGATGTCCGTGAACAGGAACGTCACGGTGCCCGTGGGCAGGGTTGTGGAAGCGTCTCGTACCGCTGGTGTGCTCAGTTCCCTTCGCCCCTTGAATCGACGCCCGGCAGCCAATTGTAGAGCCCAGGCGCCAAAGCTTAGGGGCCGGTTTAGGGGCGCCCCCCATGCGAATGGCAGACGCGCGCGCACACGATGGGCCTGCGCGACGAGCCCACCACCCAGGAGACGCCATGCCCATCACAGCTATCGCATCCGCAGCCGTTCCCGAGCAGATTCCGGCCCCCGCCGAATCGGTCGCCGTCGCGGCCAGCGACGTCGTCCGCCGCTACGGCGAGGGCGACACGTGCGTCGAGGCGCTGCGCGGCGTCTCGCTGGACGTCGCAGACGGCCGCCTGACGGCGATCATGGGCCCGTCCGGCTCCGGCAAGTCGACGCTGATGCACATCCTCGCGGGGCTCGACCGACCCACGAGCGGAAGCGTTCGCCTCGACGGCGTCGAGATCACCGACCTCTCCGACAAGAAGCTGACCCTGCTCCGGCGCGAGCAGGTCGGCTTCGTCTTCCAGTTCTTCAACCTCCTACCGATGCTGACCGCGGAGGAGAACGTCGTCCTGCCGCTGACGATCGCCGGCGAGAGGCCGGACCGGGAGTGGGTCGACTCGCTGCTCGAGACGTTCGGCATCGCCGGGCGCCGCGACCACCGCCCGGCTCAGCTCTCCGGCGGCCAGCAGCAGCGTGTCGCGCTCGCCCGCGCGCTCGTCACCCGGCCGAAGGTGGTCTTCGCCGACGAGCCGACCGGCAACCTCGACTCCGCCTCGAGCGGCGAGGTGCTCGAGCTGCTGCGCCGCTCCGTCGACGAGCTCGGACAGACGACGGTGATGGTGACCCACGACCCGCGGGCCGCCGCGCTGGCCGACCGGATCCTGTTCATCGCCGACGGGCGCATCGTCAAGGACATCTGCGAGTCGACGGCCGTCGAGGTGCTGGCCGCGATGCAGGAGGTGACGGGGCGGTGACGCGCGTCTCGCTCAAGGGGCTTGCGGCCCGGCCGGCCCGCGCCGTCCTGACGGCGGTCGCGATCGTGCTCGGCGTCGCGATGGTGACGGGCAGCTTCGTCGTCACCGACACGATCACGAAGGCCTTCGACACGATCTTCGCCAGCTCCTACCGCAACACCGACGCGGTCGTGAGCAAGAAGTCGCTGGTCGACTACTCGAACAGCGGCAACGGCACCGTCTCGACCTCG
>DASSMZ010000152.1:0-4099 GCA_035688325.1 Gaiellaceae bacterium | reverse complement strand
CGTGATCTGGTGGACGAGCGGCCTGCGATCGCGGATGGCCGCCAGGTCGGTCCCGGCGCTCAAGCCGCTCCTCGCAACCCGAGCACGTCGACCGGCCCGTCGCCGGCGCCGATCTCGACCAGCCCCAACGCGACCGCGCGCGCCGCCGCCTCGGCCGCGCCCCGCGCCGCGTCCTCGAGCGAGAGTCCCCGCGCGAGCAGCGCCGCGATCGTCGCGGAGTGCGTGCACCCCGCGCCGTGGGTGGCGCCGCTCGCGACCCGCTCCACCGGGATCTCGACGTGCCGCCGGCCGTCGAAGAGGTGGTCGACCGGCTCGCCATGCCCGCCGGTGACGATCGCCGCCTGCGCCCCGAGCGCGACCAGCCGCTCGGCAAGCTCGCGCTTCGAGGCCTGCCCCGCGAGCGCCTCGGCCTCCGCGAGGTTCGGCGTCACCACCGTCGCCAGGGGGAAGAGCCGCGCGACGAGCGTCTCGACCGCGTCCTCCTCGAGCAACCGCGCGCCCGAGCTCGCGACCATCACCGGGTCGACGACGAGCGGCAGCGGGTGCTCGGCGAGCACGTCCGCCACCGTCTCGATCACCGGTCGCGAGAACAGCATCCCGGTCTTGGCCGCGTCGGCGCCGATGTCCGCGAGCACCGCCTCGAGCTGCGCGCGCACGAACGCCGGCGGCACCTCGTGCACGGCCGCCACGCCCGCGGTGTTCTGCGCGGTCAGCGCCACGATCGCGCTCGTGCCGAAGCAGCCGGCCGCGGCGAACGCCTTCAGGTCGGCCTGGATTCCGGCGCCCCCGCCCGAGTCGGAGCCCGCGATCGTGAGTGCTCGTGGAACCATCGTCTCCCTTCGCCGGCATGACCCGGATCAGGTTCGTCGGGTGTGATCTCAGCCCGTGAGGGCACCCCGGTGCGGCCATGCTACCGTCGTGACGATGGCCACAGCGACGCGATCGGACGTCGAGGTCGCCGAGCGGTTCCTGCAGGCGCTCGCCGCCGGGGACTGGGATTCGATCGGCGCCCTGCTGGCGCCGGACGTCCGGCTCCGGGCGCTCGTGCCGTCGACACTGCGCGAGGAGGAAGGCCCGGAGGCTGTCGTCGGCCGCTTCAAGTTCTGGTGGGCGCCGCTCGAGGCCCTCCGCCTGGTCGATTCCGGCGTCGAGCCGGCGGGGAACCAGCTCCGCATCCACTACCGCCTGGCGGGGATCGACCCCGACGACGGGCCGGTCGTCGTCGAGCAGCAGTGCTACTTCACCGTCGTGGACGGCTCGATCGCGAAGATCAACTCGGTCTGCTCGGGCTTCCGGCCGGCGGCTTCCTGAGCTGAGCCGCTACGACGGCATCGCGGAGTGGTACGACGCCGAGTTCGCGACGAGCGAGCTCGGAGCGTCTGCCCGAAGGGTCGTCGCGAGGCTGCTGGGCGACGGGCCCGGGCGGCTGCTCGACGTCGGCTGCGGCGGCGGCGTGCATGCGGCGGCGCTCGCGGGCCGCGGCTGGAACGTCACCGGCGTCGACGTCTCGGCCCACCAGCTCCAGCTCGCGCGGGCTCGCGGCGTCGACGTCGTCGAGGCCGACGCGGAGGCGCTGCCGTTCGAAGACGGGAGCTTCGACGCGGCGGTCTCGATGTTCACCCACACCGACGTCGGCGACTTCGCCGCCGTGGTCGCGGAGGTGGCGCGGGTGCTGCGCCCCGGCGGCCGGTTCGTCTACCTCGGCGTCCACCCGTGCTTCGTCGGGCCTCACGCCTTCGTGCACGACAGAGACGTGCCCGAGCTCCATGCCGGCTACCGCGACACCACGTACCGGACCGAGGCGCCGGGCATCTGGGGCGACGGCCTGCGCGCGAAGGTCGGCGCCTCCCACCTGCCGCTCGGGCGTTTCCTGCAGGCGTTCCTCGAGGCGCCGCTCACGCTCGAGCGGCTCGAGGAGCCGGAGGGACGCGACTATCCGCACGTCGTCGCGCTGAGGGCACGCCGGTGAGCGTCGCGGCGGAGCTGCAGAGCGGGCTGCTGCAGGGCGAAGAGCTCGCGCACCTCGAGCTCGTCCCGGCGCGCGACGCCGTGCTCGCATCGTTGCCCGACGGTCTGCACCCGCGCGTGCGCGAGGCGCTCGCAGCGCAGGGCGTCGACGCGCTCTATGCGCACCAGGCCGAGGCGTGGGAGGTTGCGGCGCGCGGCGACCACTTCGTCGTCACCACCGGCACCGCCTCCGGCAAGACGCTCGCGTTCAACCTGCCGGTCCTGGACGCGCTCGCGCGAGAGCCGAAGCGGCGCGCGCTCTACCTGTACCCGACGAAGGCGCTCGCGCAGGACCAGCTGCGTGCCCTCGGAAGCTTCAGGCTGCCCAGGCTGCGGGCTGCCATCTACGACGGCGACACGCCCGGCGACCGCCGCTGGCAGGTGCGCAAGTGGGCGAACCTGATCCTGTCGAACCCGGACATGCTCCATGTCGGCGTCCTGCCGCACCACGACCGCTGGGGCGACGTGCTCTCGAACCTCGCCTACGTGGTCGTCGACGAGGCGCACGTCTACCGCGGCGTGTTCGGCTCGCACGTCGCAAACGTGCTCCGGCGGCTGCGCCGGCTCGCCCGCGTCTACGGCGCCGAGCCGCAGTTCCTCCTCGCCTCGGCGACGATCGCGAACCCCGGCGAGCTCGGGCTGCGGCTGCTCGGCGTCGAGACGACCGTGATCGGCGACGACGCGGCGCCGCGCGCCGAGCGGACGGTTGCGCTCTGGAACCCGCCCCTGACCGACGAGGAGCTCGGCCTCCGCGCGAGCGCCCTCGGCGAGGCGTCGAAGCTCATGGCCGACCTCGTCTCGCGCGGGCTGCGCACGCTGTGCTTCGCCAAGAGCCGGCGCGCGGCCGAGCTGATCCACCGCTTCACGGCCGACCGCCTCGGCGACGACTCGTGCCTCTCGCCCTACCGCGCCGGTTACACCCCAGCCCAGCGGCGCGAGATCGAGCGGCGGCTGCTCGAGGGCGACCTGCTCGGAGTCTCCGCCACGAACGCGCTCGAGCTCGGGATCGACATCGGCCTGCTCGACTGCGTGATCTCGGTCGGCTTCCCCGGGACGGTCGCCTCGCTGCGCCAGCAGTGGGGACGCGCCGGCCGCCGCGGGCACGGCCTCGCGGTGCTGGTCGCGAGCGAGGACGCGCTCGACCAGTACTTCATGCGCGAGCCCCGCGCGCTGCTCGGACGGCGCGTCGAGGCGGCGATCCTCGACCACGAGAACCCGCGCGTGCTCGACGGCCACGTGCGCGCGGCCGCGTTCGAGGCGCCGCTCGACGACCGCGACCGCGAGGTGCTCGGCGACGCGGCGCTCGAGCGGGCGGCAGCGCTCCCGGAGCTGCGCCACACGAGCGCCGGCTACGTCTGGGCCGGCCGCGACTACCCGGCGGCGCGGGTCTCGCTGCGCTCGACGGGGCCGGAGGCGTTCACGGTCGTCGACGCGGCGAGCGGCACGCTGCTCGGGATCGTCGAGCAGGAGCGCGCGTTCTCAAACGTCCACGAGGGCGCGATCTACCTCCACCTCGGCGAGAGCTACCGCGTCCGCGCGCTCGACCTGTCAGCTCGCACCGCGCTCGTCGAGCCGTTCAGCGGCGACTACTACACGCAGGCGAAGATCGAGACGACGACGGCAATCGTCGAGCCGCGCCGCGTCGAGCGCCGCCTGGGCGTCGAGCTCAGCTTCGGGGCGGTCGTCGTCACCGACCAGGTGGTCGGCTACCAGAAGCGCTCGATCCAGACGCAGGAGAGCCTCGAGCTCGTTGCGCTCGACCTGCCGCAGACGGAGTTCGAGACCGAGTCCGTCTGGGTCCGGCCCGAGCCGTGGATGCTGGACGGCGTCGACGAGATGCCACGGCTGCTCGGCTCGCTCCACGCGGCGGAGCACTCGCTGATCGCGCTGCTGCCGCTGTGGGCGATGTGCGACCGCTGGGACATCGGCGGCCTCTCGACGAACCTCCACTTCCAGACCGGCGCGCCGACGATCTTCGTCTACGACGGGCACTCCGGCGGCGTCGGCATCACCGAGCGCGGCTTCGACGTCTTCGAGAGCTGGGCCGCCGACACCGCGCGCCTGCTGCGCGGCTGCCCGTGCGAGCGGGGCT
>DASSMZ010000170.1:0-7294 GCA_035688325.1 Gaiellaceae bacterium | reverse complement strand
CGGCTAGCCGGTCACGCGCTCGCGTGCCTGCGGCCGCTCCCGCGCCATGCCCTCGACGTTGGCGCCGATCGGCCAGACCGTCTTCATCGGCGTCACCAACGCCCTCTTCCAGGTCCCGAAGACGAAGGGCCGCAGCTTCGAACAAATCGAGGAGGATCTCGGGCGCCGGGGACGCCGGAGATGATCTTCGTCGGCCGCCAACCGGTCGCGCCGGCCCGGTAGCCGGAGAGCAGCGCGCCCGCCATCGCGCCGAGCAGCAGCGACCCGACGATCGCCGACTGCTCGAAGGCGCTCGCCCCGAGGTCGCCCTTGATCAGCAGCAACGCGCCCGAGATGACGCCCGTGTCGTAGCCGAGCAGAACCCACCGATCGCCGCGATCGCTGCGACACCGACGACGAATCCGTTGGCTTCCCGGCGGACGTCCTGGACGAACGAGCTCATCTATATCGCCTCGCGAAGTACCCTCTGCCCGGCTGCGAACCGGCATCTATGCTCCCGCCGGTGCCTTCCGACGACCTCACCGGCCAGGTCGCGCTCGTCACGGGCGGCGGCCGTGGGATCGGCGCGTCGATCGCGCGCGAGCTCGCCGGGGCCGGAGCCAAGGTCGCGGTCGGCGCCCGCACCAGGGCGCAGGTCGAGGAGGTGGCCGGCGAGATCGACGGCCTCGCGCTCGAGCTGGACGTGACGGACGAGGCCGCGGTCGAGCGCGCCGTCGCCGAGACCGAGCGCGAGCTCGGCCCGATCGACCTGCTCTGCGCGAACGCGGGCATCGGCGGCCCCGACGGCACGCCGTGGGACGCCGAGCTCGCGCAGTGGTGGCGCGTCTTCGAGGTGAACGTCCTCGGCGTCTACCTGTGCTGTCGCGCGGTCGTTCCGGGAATGCTCGAGCGCGGCCGCGGGCGGATCGTCGTCACGGGCAGCGGCGCCGGCTACCTACCCGGCGCGAGCAACACCGCCTACACGTCGAGCAAGGCGGCGGCGAACCGCTTCGCCGAGACGCTGGCGAAGGCGCTCGAGGACACGCCGGTACGCGTCTTCCTGATCAGTCCGGGCCTCGTCCGGACGGAGATGACGGACGACAACTTCGCCGACGATGCGCCGTGGACGCCGCCCGAGCTGGCGCCGCGCCTCGTGCACGTCCTCGCGTCCGGCCGCGCCGACGCCCTCGCCGGCCGCTACCTGCACGCCGAGCACGACGACGTCGAGGACCTGATCCGCCGCGCCGAGGAGATCCGCGAGCAGGACCTGAACACGATCCGCCTGCGTCGTTGAGGCGGGCGGCGGCGGGCTGCGTCCTGCTGGCGCTGGCCGCCGCGGGCTGCGGCGCCCGTTCCCATCGCCCGCTGGACGCGCCCGGGCGGACGCTGCCGTCGCTGAGCTCTCGGTGCGGAGGCCCCGTCTCGGCGACCGTCGGCTGGTTCCGAGCGTCCGACGGCGTGCTCCTCGACGGCGCCACGCTCGGCGACGGCAAGACCGGGGTCGTTCTCGCCCACGAGTCGCCCGCCGACCTCTGCGGCTGGGTGCCGTTCGCGCAGACCCTCGGCCGCGCCGGGTTCCGCGTGCTCCTGTTCGACCACCGGCACTTCGGCCTCTCCTCGTCGCCGACCGACTCGAAGGCCGGGCACTTCACTCGGGATCTCGAAGGAGCGGTCGCCGAGCTGAAGCGAGAAGGAGCCCACAAGGTGTTCCTGATGGGCGCCTCGTTCGGCGGCGTCACGAGCATGGTCGCCGGGTCGCGGCTCGGCTCGAAGGTCGCGGGCGTCGTCAGCGTGTCGGGCGAGGCCGGCTTGCCCAACCGGTTCGGCGGCCCGCAACAGGAGCTCGACGCGCTGGCCGCCGTGCCGAGGTTGCGGGTGCCGTTCCTGATCCTCGGCTCGCGTGAGGACGGCTACCTCCCGCCGTCGGACGCGCGCGAGCTGGTGCGGCGGGCGGCCTCGTCGCACAAGCGCGCCGTCCTGTTCTCCGGCGACTACCACGGTTGGGACCTGTTCTCGCGGTCACCCGACCGTGCACGGGCGACCGCGGTCGTGATCCACTTCCTGCGACGGTTTGGCACTTAGTTTTCGACTGGTAGGCTAAAACCTGACGATGAGGCTCGCGCTCGCCCAGATCAACACCACCGTCGGCGACCTCGACGGCAACCGCGACCGGATTGTCGCGGCAATCGCCGAGGCCCGCCGCGCCGGCGCCGACCTCGTGCTGCTGCCCGAGCTCGCGGTGACGGGCTACCCGCCGGAGGACCTGCTTCTCCGGCCGGGCTTCCTGCGGGCGGCGGCGGACTCGCTCGAGCAGATCGCGCACGAGACGACGGACGTCTCGGCGCTCGTCGGCTTCCCCCACCTCGACCGCGACCTCTACAACGCCTGCGCCGTCTGCGCGGACGGCGAGGTCAAGGCGGTCTACCGCAAGCGCTTCCTGCCCAACTCCGGCGTCTTCGACGAGGACCGCTACTTCGCGCCGGCGCGCGACTGCCTGCTGCTCGAGCTCGGTGGGACGCTCATCGGGCCGACGATCTGCGAGGACATGTGGCAGCCGGGCCCGCCCGCCACCGACCTCGCGCTCGCGGGCGCGCAGCTGCTGACGAACATCTCCGCCTCGCCCTTCCACGTCTGCCGTGACCGCGAACGCGAGGCGATGTTCGCCACGCGCGCGCGCGACAACGCCTGCTTCGTCGCCTTCTGCAACGCCGTCGGCGGCCAGGACGAGCTGCTCTTCGACGGCCACTCGCTGGTGGTCGACGAGGAGGGCCACGTGCTCGCGCGCGCCCGTGGCTTCGAGGAGGAGCTGCTCGTCGTCGACATCGACCCCGCCGACGCGGTCGGCCGGCGGCTGCGCGACGTGCGTCGCCGGGCCCTGGCCCGCGACCGCGAGCGGGTGCCGGAGGCGCCCGTGATCCCGCTCGGTCCCGCACCTGTGCAGGGCGAGCCGGCGGCTCCGCAGCTCGCGGAGGAGCTCGGCGAGCTGGAGCAGATGCGGCTCGCGCTCGAGCTCGGCCTCGGCGACTACGTCCGCAAGAACGGCTTCGGGGAGGTCGTGATCGGCGTCTCCGGCGGCATCGACTCGGCGCTCACGGCCGCGCTCGCCGTCGAGGCGCTCGGGTCGGAGCGCGTCCACTGCGTCTCGATGCCTTCGCGCTACTCGTCCGAGGAGACGCGTCGCGACGCGCGGCTGCTGGCGAAGTCGCTCGGCACCGACTTCCGCGAGCTGCCGATCGACGACACCTATTCCGGCTTCGAGGCGGCGCTGGCCGAGAGCTTCGCCGGCCGCGAGCCGGACCTCACGGAGGAGAACCTGCAGGCGCGCATCCGGGGCGTGCTGCTGATGGCGCTGTCGAACAAGTTCGGCTGGCTCGTCGTCGCGACCGGGAACAAGTCCGAGCTCTCCGTCGGCTACGCGACCCTCTACGGCGACATGGCCGGCGGCTTCGCGCTCCTGAAGGACGTGTTCAAGACCGACGTCTTCCGGCTCGCACGCCACCTGAACTCCCGGGCAGGCCAGGAGCTGATTCCGCGGACGATCATCGACCGCGCGCCGAGCGCGGAGCTGCGGGCCGACCAGCTGGACGAGGACTCGCTGCCGCCCTACGAGGCGCTCGACCGCGTGCTCGAGGCCTACGTCGAGCAGGACCGTTCGCGCGAGGAGCTCTCGCAGGACGGCTTCGACCCGGACGTCGTGGAGCGGGCGCTGGCGCTGATCGACCGCGCCGAGTACAAGCGGCGGCAGGCGCCGCCCGGCGTTCGCCTGACGCCGAAAGCTTTCGGCCGCGACCGCCGCACGCCGATCACCAACCGCTGGCGCGGGTGAGAGCCTGGGGCGCAAGGCCCCGGCGGGCAGAGCCGCCTCGACCCGCAAGGGAAGGCCCTGACCAAACCGCCGAGGCCGGTAGATCGTAGTCCGCTCTGTAACCCGAAAGGAGGCGAGGGATGCAGTGGGCGGCGTTGATCGCGTGGGTCGTGACCGCAGGAGGGGGTTTCGTGCTACTCGCGACCTGGCTGTCGCGCGGAGGCATGCGGCAGGGGCCCAAGCCGGGGACGCGGATCCGGCCGCCGCTGATCCTCGGCCACTTCCTGCTGGCGGCCACGGGGCTCGTGATCTGGATCGTCTACGTCGCAACGGACAACGGCGCGCTCGCGTGGATCGCGCTGGCGCTGCTGGCCGTCGTCGCCCTGCTCGGCTTCGCGATGTTCGGGATCTGGTACCAGCGGCGGCAGCGAGGCGCAGTGCGCGCCGCCGTCGACCAGGGAACGCCGGCGGAGCAGCACTTCCCCGTGTCGATCGTCACCCTCCACGGCCTGCTGGCGGTGACGACTGTCGTGCTGGTGTTCCTGACCGCGATCGGCGTCGGCAGCTAGACCGACCGGCCGGCGCAGCCCTACCCTCTGTGGCCCGGGCACAGCCCCCACCCTCTATGGGTGGGGTACGAACCCGCCGCCCTCGCTGTCAGCGTGCCGGCGCCGCGGCCGGGATGCTAGGGCTTGTGCGGCTTTCGGCTCGCTTTCTCGACGTTCTTGCGCAGCTCGCGGAACCAGCGCAGCCGTTCCTCCCACGGGACCGCGGCGTTCGCCGGCGAGGTCGACGGGAGCACGAAGAGGCGCGTCTCACCCAGCCGCCGCTGTTGCACGCCGAGCTCGGGCCGCTCGTTGAACGTCCCGCGGTACGCCTCCTTGCCGACGAACGCGATCCAGGACGGCCGCAGCTCTTGCGCCAGCCGCTCCAGCCGCTCGGCTGCACCCGCGAAGTCGCCGCGCCGGAGGTCGCCCGAGCCTCGCGTCGTCCGCAGCGCCGCGTTCGTCAGGCCGATCCTCTCGCGCAGCACCTCGAGCTGCTCGGCCGGCTCGTACAGCCGCGACGTGAAGCCCGCCGCGCGGAGCAGCCGCCAGAAATCGTTCCGCGGGTTCGCGAAGTGCGCGGCCGCCGCCGCGGAGACGAAGCCGGGGTTGATCCCGCAGAAGACGACCTCGAGCCCCGGCCCGAGGACGTCCGGGACGGCGCTAGCGACAGCGGGCCGCCGACCGCTGCTTCGGCGCGCAGGGCCGGTCATAGCGGAGCCGTCGCGGCCGCCGAAGCCCGATCACGCGGCGCGTCCCGCCCCAGTGCACGCAGACCTTCACGCGGCCAGCTCCGCCTCGCGCGCGTCGAGCCGGACCTCGAACAGCCGCCGCAGCTCCTCACCGGTGATCCCCCCGAGGCCGCGCGCCTCGCGCCGCGGCTCGATGCGCACCACCCGCACGGTCGTCTCGTCGACGCCGTAGCAACGGAGGTAGCACTCCTCCTCGCTCAGCGGACGCAGCCGTCGCACGGCCGGAGCGTATGCGCAGCCCCGGACGGAACGAGCTACTCGTACTGGAGCGCCTGCAGCACGTTCAAACGCGCCGCTCGGCGTGCCGGAATCACTGCCGCCAGCACGCCCACGAGGATCGCCGCGATCACGAAGTAGACGATCTGGATCCACGGCACCGCGAAGACGATTCCCGAGCTCGAGAGCGCGTGCGTGATCAGCGCGGCGAGGAAGACGCCGACGACCATCCCGAGCGCCGCGCCCATCAGCGACGTGACGATGCTCTCGTAGCGGATCATCATCCGCACCTGGCGCCTCGTCATCCCGACCGCGCGGAGCATGCCGAGCTCACGCGTCCGCTCGAAGACCGTCAACACGAGCGTGTTGACGATGCCGACGAGGCTGACGATCACCGACAGCGCGAGCAGCGCGTAGAGCAGGTTCAGCAGCTTGTTGATCGGGGCCTCGAAGTTCGACTTGAACTCGTCGCGCGTCTGGATCTTCGCGTCGGCGAATCCGCGCACGTAGACGTTGAGCTTCGCCGTGTTGGCGTCCGTGACGCCGTTCGGAGGCGTGTTCATCAGCACCATCTCGTCCTGCGGCCGCGGCGTGAACCTGTCGAAGAGGCGGGTCGAGATCGTGATGTGAGCGAACGGCGAGCCGCCCTTCGGCTCATCCCAGACGCCCTTCAGCCGGACGGTCGTCTTCTTGCCGCTCGGGAACGTCAGCGTGACCGGCGAGCCGAGCGACAGGTGATGGTCCTTGACGTAGTTCTTGCTCGCGAAGAAGCCGTTCATCCCGAGCTGGCCCGGCACGGCGTTGCTGCCCTGCGTCCAGGTCATCTGAACCGTCTTGTTCAGGTTCGGCTGCACGGCCGTCAGGTCGTTGTTCGCGCCTAGGTAGCGGGCCGAGCCGGCCCGGATCGCGCTGACGTCCTCGACGCCGGGCTTGCCGACGAGCGCGTTGCCGGCCTGCGCCTCGATCGGATTGAAGGTGCTCGACGAGGTGAGGGCGTAGTCGGCCACGAAGAGCTTGTTGACCGCGTCCTCGAACGAGCTCCGGATGCCGGCGCCGAAGATGGCGACGAACGTCACCAGCGCGAGGCCGATCATCAGCGCCGACGCCGTCGAGGCGGTGCGGCTCGGGTTCCGCGTCGCGTTGTCGCGCGCCAGGATGCCCGGGGCGCCGCCGATCGTCTGGGCCGGCGCTCCGAGCACGGCGGCCAGCGGGCGCACCACCTTCGGCGCGTTCATCGAGACGCCGATGAAGAGCACCAGCACGCCGAGGCCGAGCAGCAGCAGCCGCGGCCCGGTCGCGATGCCGTTGGCGAGCGCCCCCAGGGAGACCATCGCGATCGCGATCACGAGAATCACGAGCGACGTCACAGCGCCGTACTTCGCCCACCGCGACGGCGGGATCACCGAGCCTTCGCGCACCGCTGCGATCGGCGGGACCCGTGTCGCCCGTCGCGCCGGCCGGATGCTCGCCAGCAGCGTCACGATCGTGCCCACGAGCAGCGCGACCACGATCGTGCGCGTCGCGAAGACGGTCGAGCCCGTGGGCAGGTCGATCCCGATCTGGACGAACAGCCACTGCAGCCCCTTCGCGAGCGCTAGCCCGAGGAAGAGGCCGGCCACGGAGCCCAGCAGCCCGATCACGAGCGCCTCGATCACGACCGACCAGAGCACCTGCCGTCGCGACGCGCCGAGCGTGCGCAGCGTCGCGAACTCGCGTGTGCGCTGCGCGATCGTGATCGAGAGCGTGTTCGCGATCACGAAGGCGCCGACGAAGAGCGCGATCCCGGCGAACGCCAGCAGCGCGTAACGCAGGAACGAGAGGAACCCGCTGACCTGGTCGTGCTGGTCCTTCTTCGCTTGCTCCGTGCCGCTGCGGACGACCTGCGTCGGCGAGAGCAGCGGCTGGATCTGCGAGATCATCTCCGCCGAGGAGACGCCCGACTTCGACTTGACGCGGATCGCGTCGAGCTGGCCTGGCTTGTGGAAGAGCACCTGCGC
>DASSMZ010000156.1:0-13996 GCA_035688325.1 Gaiellaceae bacterium | reverse complement strand
CGCCGACGACCCAGGCGTCGTGTCCGGGAGGGATCAGGTAGAGATCGCCGGCCGCGGCCTCGACCTCCCCGCCGTCCTGCATCCGGAAGCGCATGCGGCCGGAGACGAGGTAGCCCAGGTGCCGCTCGGAGCACAATCGACCTTCGCCGGCGCTCGCGTCGTGCTCCGACCAGCGCCAGCCGGGCTCGAATGTGGCTCGATCGAACGCGATGCCGCCGAGCTCGACGAGGTCGATGCGCCCCAGGGGCACGATCCGGGTGGTGCCTGCCGCATCGAGGCTCTTGATCTGCGGCCGCTCGTCCACGCGTCGATCATAGGAACGACGCCCGGCCGATGTGGCGTCGGCCGGACCCGCGGTTCAGGAACCTTCGCTGGTCGCCGTCAGGAACTCGAGCACGCGCTCCACGAGCAGCGCCGCCGCCTGCTCGTCGTGCTCGGCGAAATAATGCTTGCTGCCGGGATAGACGAAGAGCTCGGCACCGGGCACCGTCGCTGCGAGCCCCTGCGCGATCTCGAAGTCCTCGTCGCCGTCGAGGATGTGCAGCTGAAGCCGCACGCCGGCCGGCCACTCCGCCGGCCAGTTGTCGCCCCACTCGCCCAGCGGCAGGGCCGAGTAGCAGAGCACCGCGCCACGAGCCCCCGGCCGCGTCTGGGCGAGCGCCTGCGCCGACAGCACGCCGAGCGAGAACCCAACGTAGACGACCGCGCTCGGTAGCGCCGCCGCTGCCGCACGAGCACGGTCGACGATCGCCGGCGGCCCGCCGAACTCCTCGGCGTACGCCATTCCGTCGTCGATCGTGCCGAACGTCCGGCCGTCGTACAGATCGGGCAGGTGAACGGTGTGGCCGGCGGCGGCAAGTTGGTCGGCGAAACGGCGAACGGGATCGGTGAGCCCGAGCGCGTGATGGAAGACGACGACCTCGGCCATCGCGGGCAGCATAGGGACGCGTGAGCCGGCGCGTCAGGCCCGGCCACTACGGTGCACCGACGGCGGCGGCGACCCGGGAGAGGAGCGCGCGATGAGCAACGAGCAGGCGGCACCCGAGACGAAAGGCGTTACGTCGGAGGTGCTCGCGACGGTCGACCTCGGCCCCGAGATCGAGGGCATGGCAGGGCGCGAGCTTCGAATGCGGATGGTGACCATCGAGCCCGGAGGCGTCTTCGGCCCGGTTCACGACCACAAGGACAGGCCCGGCATCGTGTACGTGCTGCAAGGAACGATCACCGACCACCGAGAAGGACTCGCGACCGACTACGGGCCGGGTGTTGGCTGGCCCGAGGATCGGAACACCACGCACTGGCTCGAGAACAGAGGCGCGGTCATTGCGGTGGAAATCTCGGTCGACATCGTCCGGAGCGAGTAAGCGCAGGCTTCACGAGCCCTCGTCGTGCTGGCGTGCGCCCTCGACCGGCGGGATCCAGCTCTCGCGCCGCTTGACCCAGGTCTCGTCGTCGGGCTTCAGCTCGAAGGGCGCTTCGTCCAAGCTTCCGAGCCGGATCTCGACGAGCGTGCCGCCGGGGTCGCTCGTGTCCAGCAGCCGCGAGCCACAGCCGGGGCAGAAGCCCCGCTGGTCGTAGCTCGAGAGCTCGCCGCTCAGCTCGAAGGCCTCGACCGGCCACACCGCGTACACGCTGAACGCGCTGCCGGACTCCTTTCTGCAGCTCCCGCAGTGGCAGCGCCGGACATGCAGAGGGTCACCTCGAACGCTGTACCGGACGGCGCCGCAGAGACATCCGCCGCTGCGCACTCCTAGACGGCCGCTTCGGCGCGGGCGACGAAGCGGAGCTCCGGGACCTCGTCGAGCTCGCCGACGTCGCGGGCCAGCTCCAGGAACGTGAGCAGGCCGGCGCGCTCGCGCGGGCCGAAGCGGTAGCGCAGCTTCTCGAAGTAGCGGGCCAGGAAGCCGGGCGGGTAGCCGTAGCGCTCGCTCGACTCGTACGCGAGCTGCTCGGGCTCGGCGCGCGCGGTGCGGACGGAGTCGACCAGCGCCGCCTCGAGCTCCGGCAGGCCGGCGTGAACCGGCTCCGGGCACGCCCAGACCGCGAACACCATCGGCAGGCCGGTACGCTCGAGCCAGAGGCGGCCGAGGTCGTGGTGCGGCGTCGGGTCCTCGAACGCGCTCTTCAGCGCGGCGTCGCCGATCAGCAGCTTCGCGTCGGCCTGCTCGCCGAGCGGCACGTGCGTCGCCTCCGGCAGCAGCACCTTCGTCAGCACGACCGAGGTCGCGCTCTCGGGCGTGACCGCCACGGAGCGAACCTGCTCGAGCGGCTGGCGCGAGACGAGCTGGATCGACTCGACCGCGCCCTCCGAGGAGACGCAGAGCCGTGGCAGCAGACGCAGCCGTTGCGCGTGACGGGCGTACTCGATCGACGAGATCGGCGCGAGGTCGAGCTCGCCGCGAAGCAGGCGCGCGTTGAGGTCGGTCGGCACGCCCTGCACCTCGTCCACCTCGGCGTCGAGCCGGTAGAAGACCGGCGCCATGTTCACGTACGAGATGCGTCCGAGCCGGATCACGCCGACCCCCACTCGAAGAACGAGATCAGGTTGCCGTCCGCGTCGAGCGTGGCGAACTCGCGGGAGCCGAAGTCGGTCTCGCTGACGCCGCCCTGCGAGACCGGATGGAGCACGGCGCGCGCGCTGAGCTCCTCGTAGAGGTCGTCGACGCCCGCGACCTCGATCCGGCAGCTCGCGGTGCCCGCGATGAACGACTCCGCGCCCGACTGCACCGGTCGCTCGTCTTCTGCCGGCCGGTCGCGCCAGCTCTCGTCGTCCGCCTCCCAGAGATGCACCTGCGCGCCGTCGCGTTCGAGCACGACGAACGCATCCTCCTGGTGGAGCACCCGGAAGCCGAGCCGGTCACGGTAGAACGCGGCTGCGGCCGCCGCGTCGCGGACGGGCAGGGCCGGGATCGTGCGGCCGAGCGTCGCCATCACGACTCCCGGTCGACGACGGCGTCGGTGAGGGCGTCGAGCTCGTCGCGGCGCAAGTGGCCGTCGAGGCACGCACGGGCGCGGCGTGCGTAGTCGAGCGCGACCTCGCGCGACGACTCGAGCGCGCCGGTCTCGGCGACGCGGACGAGCGCCCCGCTCAGCGGCCCGCCGGCGAGCGCAGCACGCACCGACGTGTCCTCGCGCGCCGCGAGGATCAGCGGCAGCGTCGGCGTCCCCTCGCGCAGGTCGGTGCCGGCGATCTTGCCGGTCTCGATCGTCTCGCCCGAGCAGTCGAGGATGTCGTCCGCGATCTGGAACGCGATCCCGAGCGCGAGCCCGAACTCGCCGAGGCCGCGGTCGCCGCCGCTGCCGAGCAGGCACGCCGCCTCGAACAGCTTCCCCGTCTTGAGCGCGCAGCGTTCGAGGTACGACTCGACGCTCGTGTCCGGGTCGTGTGTCTGCGCCCGCTGCAGCGACTCGCCGCGGGCGAGCGCGAGCGTGGCGTCGGCCAGGCAGCGCACCGCGGCCGCGTCGCCGGTCGCGCTCAGCTCCGCGAACGCGCGTGCGAAGAGGTAGTCGCCGGCTGCGCGCGCCGCCTGCGGGCCGTGGCTCGCCCAGGCGGCCTCGCGGCCGCGGCGGTAGTGCGCGCGGTCGATCAGGTCGTCGTGGACGAGCGTCGCCATGTGCACGAGCTCGACGGCGGCCCCGGCCGCGAGCGGCGCCTCGCCCGGCTTGGCCGCCAGGAAGACGAGCAGCGGCCGCAGGCGCTTGCCGCCGGCTGCGAGCGCCTCGCCGCCGACGTCGGCCACGAGGCCCGGGTACTCCTCGACGGCCGCGGTCAGCCGCGCCTCGAGGTCGCCGAGGTACGCGTCGAGCCCCGGCGTCTCGCGGATCGTCGCCAGGCTCACGCGACCCTCCCGATGTGGAGCGCGACGATGCCGCCCGCGAAGGTGCGCCAGCGGACGTCCTCGAAGTCGGCCTCGCGCAGCAGGCCCGCCAGCTCGTCCGGCCCGGGGAAGCGGCGGACGCTCGCGGGGAGGTACGTGTAGGCCGAGCCGCCGGGCAGCACCTTCCCGAGCAGCGGGACGAGGCCGTCGAACCAGAGCCGGTAGAACGGCGCCAGCAGCCCGCTCGGCCGCGTGATCTCGAGGATGCCGACGCGCCCGCCCGCCCGGAGCACGCGCCGCAGCTCGGCGAGCCCGCGCTCGAGGTCGTCCAGGTTCCGGACGCCGAAGCCGACCGTCGCCGCGTCGAACGAGCCGTCCGGAAACGGCAGCGCGAGCGCATCGCCCTGCACCCACTCGAGCTCCGGCGCCTTCAGCCGCGCCCGCTCCAGCATCCGCTCGGCGAAGTCGACGCCCGTGACGCGACCGCCGGCCCGCGCCGCGGCGATCGCGAGGTCGCCGGTCCCGCAGCAGGAGTCGAGCACGCGGTCGCCAGGCTGGACGACCGCGTTCACCGTCGCCTGACGCCAGCGCTGGTCGAGGCCCATCGTCATCGTGCGGTTCATCGCGTCGTAGACGGGCGAGATGCGGTCGAACATCGACCGCACCGCGTCGGGCGCGAGCCTGCCGGTCTCGACGCTCACGACCGGCGCCTCAGCTTCGTGCGTGCTCGCTCACTTCGTCCGAACGGCTCCATCGAGGGGTCGAACCAGACGCGTAGCGTGGTCACTGGTCGCCCCAGCGGCGCGTCAGCCGGTGCTCGAGCCCAAGCTGGTCGAGGCAGCGCGCGACGACGAAGTCGACCAGGTCGTTCACCGACTCGGCCCCGTGGTAGAAGCCCGGCGCCAGGAACAGCACGACCGCCCCCGCCTGCCGCACGCGCAGCATGTTCTCGAGGTGGATCGTCGAGAGGGGCGTCTCGCGCGGGCAGAGGACGAGCTTGCGGCCTTCCTTCAGCGCGACGCTCGCCGCACGCTGGATGAGGTTCGACATCGCGCCCGAGGCGACCGTCCCGAGCGTCCCCATCGAGCACGGGCAGACGACGTAGCCGTCGACCTTGGCCGACCCGCTCGCGTAGGGCGCGTGCCAGTCGCGCTCGTCGTAGAGCGTGACGGCGTCGCGGACGGGCTCCGTCAGCCGCGCGAGCGTCTCGTCGGCCGAGAGCCGCGCGTCGCCGTAGAGCTCGGTCGCGACGACCTCGATCCCGGCCCGCGAGGCGCAGAGCCCGATCTCCGCCCCGGCCGCGCCCAGCGCCTCGAGCAGGCGCGCCGCATAGGGCGCGCCGGACGCGCCCGTGATGCCGAGGAAGACGCGCACGGCGCCTACCCTACCCCGAGCCCTTGGAGGCCTCGAGGAAGGTGGCGAGCGCGCGGAGGTTGTCCTCGCCGAGCGCCGCGAACGGCGGCATCGGCGAGCCGGGGTTGACGCAGCTCGGGCACTTGAGGTGGTCGATCTGGAACTGGATGCCCTTGTTCTTCGCACCCTCGGCCGAGAGGTTCGGCGCGCCGAGGTTCGAGGAGCCGGTGCCTAGGTACGTATGGCAGTTGGTACAGCCGGACACGGCGAACAGGTTCGCGCCCTTCAACGCCTCCTGGTTGTTCTGGAAGCCCTGCTTCTTGGCCCAGCTCGGGATCGCGGCCTTGACCTCCGAGGCGATCGCCTCCTGCGCGGTCGCGCCCTTGTACGTGAGGACGCCCATCGAGACGACCGTGAGCGCCGCCGCCACGATCGCGACCGGCCGCCGCGACAACCGCCGCTCGGTGCGGACGTCCACGAACGGGAGGATGAGCAGCAGGATCAGGCAGATCGTCGGGATGCCGACCGTCGCCAGGATCACCGACTCCGGCCACTTGAAGATCCGGAGCAGGTAGAAGAGGAAGTAGAAGTACCAGTCGGGGCGAGGGACGAAGTTGCGGGTGCCGGGGTCGGCCGGGTCGCCGATCAGCGAGCCGAGGATCGACGTCTCCTTCCAGACGATCGCGAGCCCGACGATCACGCAGACCACGACCAGGCTCATCACCGTGTCGTGGAACATGGCGTACGGGTAGAACGGTTTCCCGCGCTCCTTGACGTCCTGCTTGTAGCGCTGGAACTGCGCGCGTCGCTCGTCGACCGTGCTCACTCGGTCGGCCTCCGGCGGACGCCCGCTGCTCGGGGCGCAGGCTGGACGAGGCCGGAGCGGGCGGGCGGGGGCTCTGGCTCCGGCTCGCTGCCGGCGGCCTCTTTCGACCATGGCGGCGAGCTGACGCCGAGGCGCACGACGAGGTAGAGGTGCAGGCCGATCAGGCCGATCAGCGCTCCGGGCACGAGCAGCATGTGCAGCGAGTAGAAGCGAGCGAGCGTGTCGGGCCCGATCTCGGCGCCCCCTCGTAAGATCGTGGCCAGGAACGGCCCTACGAATGGCGCCGTCCCGTTGATGTTGATCGCGACGACCGTCGCCCAGTACGCGGTCTGGTCGAACGGCAGCAGGTAGCCGGTCAGCCCCTCGAACAGGCCGGTCGCGAGCAGGAGGACGCCGACGATCCAGTTCAGCTCGCGCGGGTACTTGTAGGCGCCGAACAGGAACACGCGCCCCATGTGCATGAACATGAGGATGATGAAGACGCTCGCGCCCCAGCGGTGCATGCCGCGGACGAGCCAGCCGCCCCAGACGTCGTGCGTGATGTGCTGCACGGAGTCGTGCGCCGAGTTGACGTCGGGCTTGTAGTACATCGCCAGGATCACGCCGGTGACGAGCTGGACGAGGAACGCCGTCAGCGTCGCCGAGCCGAGCGTGTGCCACCAGCCCGTGTCGCTCGGGACCTTCCGGAAGAGGAAGTAGCGGACGCCGCCGATGAGCCCGGAGCGCTCCTCCAGCCAGTCGAGCGGGTAGGTCGCCGCGGTCTCGAGCTTGCTTCGGCTCTTGGTCGTCGTCGCCATCAGTGCGGCGGCTGCACGGGATAGAACCACTGCTCGGGTCCGTCCACGTGCTGGCCCGGGCCGGCGAGGTTGTACTTGTGGATCTTCGCGGACGCGCCGGAGCCGTCGACCTTGGCGACCGAGTACATGCTGCCGAGCACGAGGTGGCCGTTCACGATCGAGAACTCGAAGCGGTTGAGCGCGCGCACCGGCGGGCCCGCGATGCGGTTCCCTTCCTGGTCGTAGGCGCCGCCGTGACAGGGGCAGATGAAGCCGGCGGCGGGAAGGGCCGGCGTGACGTCGACCTCGCCGGCAGGACTCTTGACCGTCTTCGACTGCTTGTCGAAGACCGGGCCGCCGGCCTGGACCGGGCAGCCGAGGTGCACGCAACGGTTCGAGATGCACGTGAAGCTCGGCTTGCCGTTCGTCGTGCCGTTGTTGCGGATGAACGCGGTCATGTGCGAGATCAGGCCTTGCTTCGCGTCCCGCGGGAAGGTGGTGACGTAGTACTGGCCCTCTCTGAAGTTCGAGACCGGGCCGAGGTCGATCGGCTTGGACTTCTGCTTGACGAAGCCGGGCACGAGCGCGGCGCCGAGCGCCGGCAGCGTGACGATCACGCCGATCAGCGCGCCGATGCCGAGCGTCGCGGCCTCGAGGAACTTGCTCCGTGGGAAGCGCTCACCCGGCTCCGGCGCCGGCATCGCCGCCTCGCCCACGTGGGCGGGAATCGGAGGCGCGCCGTCCACGGCGGGCTCCTCGGCCGGCGGCGGCCCGGCGACCTGCGGCCGCCCGGTCACGGCCTCGCGCACCCAGAGGAAGGCGAAGATCAGCGCCAGCGCCGCGCCCACCGCGGCGACCCACCAGCTGACGACCAGGCCGACCAGCAGGCACACGACGCCGACGGCAAAGCCGACCGGCCAGATGCTCGGCGCTGGCAGCTGTGGTCGGTCGTCCCCCGGGCGTTCTTCCAAGCGTCTCCCTTTACGTTGAGCCGGCTGGATTCAATCGTTGCAGGTTCGGCCCGTCAACGACGTAACAGTTGGCGCAACGAGCCCGGCCCGCGCCCGTTCGGCTCCGGCGCGGCGCCGAGCCCGTACTCGCTCCAGCGCTCGTCGACGAGCCGCCTGACCTCGTCGCTCATCTCGATCTCCGGCGGCCACTCGCGCGCGCCCTCGGCCGGCCCCTTGTGCGTCGCGTCGATCCCGAGCTTGCCGCCGTAGAACTGGAGCGTCGGCGCGTGGTCGAGATGGTCGAGCGGGCCCTCGCTGATCAGGACGTCGCGCTTCGGGTCGACGTTGGCGCCCACCCGGAAGAAGACCTCGTCGTAGTCGTGCACGTCGACCCACTCGTCGACGACGACGACCGCCTTCGTCAGGCTCAGGAGGCCGAGCCCCCAGATCGCGTGCATCACCTTCTGCGCGTGGCCGGGGTAGGCCTTCCGGATCGAGACGATGCAGCAGTTGTGGAAGGCGCCCGCGACCGGCAGGTCGTAGTCGACGATCTCCGGCACGCTCATCCGGACCGCGGGCAGGAAGATCCGCTCGGTCGCCTTGCCGAGCCAGG
Source organism: Gaiellaceae bacterium (assembly GCA_035688325.1). Taxonomy (GTDB): domain Bacteria; phylum Actinomycetota; class Thermoleophilia; order Gaiellales; family Gaiellaceae; genus AC-32. Next base: position 5,660 of record DASSMZ010000156.1, on the reverse strand, counting down.
CGTCCTCCTGCGGCGGCTTGCCGACGACGATCGACGGGTAGATCGCGTCGCGCCGCATCGTCATCGCCGTCACGTGGAAGACCGGGAACGGCTCGGGCGGCGTGTAGTAGCCGGTGTGGTCGCCGAACGGCCCCTCGTCGGCGAGCTCGTCCTTGGCGATGTAGCCCTCGAGCACGATCTCCGCGTTCGCGGGCACCTCGAGGTCGACGGTCTTCGCCTGCACGAGCTCGACCGCCTCGCCGCGCAGGAAGCCGGCGAGCATCAGCTCGTCGACGTGCTTCGGCAGCGGCGCGCTCGCGCTGTAGGCGGTTACCGGGTCGAGCCCGAGCGCGACGGCGACCTCGAGCCTGCCGTCGGTCATCAGGTAGTCGGCGCGGCCGTCCTTGTGGATCTGCCAGTGCATCGCCGTCGTCCGCTCGTCGAGCACCTGCAGGCGGTACATGCCGACGTTGCGCGCGCCCGTGCGCGGGTCCCTGGTGATGACCGCCGGCAGCGTGATGAACGGGCCGGCGTCGCCGGGCCAGCAGGTCTGGACGGGCAGGCGGCGGAGGTCGACCTCGTCGCCTTGCAGCACCAGCTCCTGCACCGGGCCGCTGCGGACCGTCCGCGGCTGCGAGTCGGCGATCGACTTCAGCTTCTTCAGGCCGCGCACCTTCTCTGCGAGGCCCTGCGGCGGCTGCATCTCGAGCACGTCACCGAGCCGCCGGCCGACGTCGTCGAGCGTCGGCGCGTCGAACGCGAGGCACATGCGCCGCTCGGTGCCGAACTGGTTGATCAGCAGCGGGTGCTGCGACCTCGGGTTCTCGAACAGCAGTGCGGGCCCCCCGCCCTTGACGACGCGGTCGACGATCTCGGTGATCTCGAGGTGCGGGTCGACCGCGGCGCGGACGCGGCGCAGCTCGCCCTCGCGCTCGAGCAGCGCGATCCACGCGCGCAGGTCGGCAGGCGGGCTCACTCCGGCGAGTCTACGGAGAGCGCGTACTCCACCGTCCGCTCGAGCGTCGCCGTCCTGCCCGCCGCGACGCCACGGTCGAACTCCGGCCCCGAGGCGGCGGAGAGGTGCAGCGCGTATTCGTCGCGCTCCGCCTCCCACTGGCCGATCGGGCCACGCTCCGTCTCGGCCTCGATGCCGCCCCACAACCGCCCCGCACGCTCGCGCTCGGCGCCGGCGGCCGCCGCCCACGCCAGCAACGCGAGCGCGTAGACCGCGTGCTGCCGGTCACCGATCTCGTGCGCTTGCGCCAGGCACCTGCGGGCGCGGCCGCCGTCCGCGAGCGGCCCGCGCAGCCGGATCGCGCACTCCGAGGCGTGCAGGAGGGCGCCCGCCTCCCACCAGCGCCAGCCGATCGCCGCCGCGCGGGCTGCGGCCTCGTCCGAGAGCTTCAGCGCCTCCTCGAACCGGCCGTCCTCGCGCTCCCGGTAGGCGAGGATCAGCAGCGCCTCCGCGACCGGCTTCTCGAAGCCGAGCGCGCGACCGATCGCGAGCGCCTCCTCGCACAGCGCCCGCGCCCGCGCGCGCTCCCCCGCGAGGTTGGCGTCCTGGGCGAGACGCGGGAGCATCAGCGCCAGGCCGCGCTCGTCCCCGAGCTTGCGGAACAGCTCGGTCGCCTCGCGGACGTAGCGCCCGCCCTGCTCGAAGTCGCCGACGAGGAAGATCAGGCCGCCGTAGATCGCGAGCAGCCGCGCCTGCAGCTCGTCGGGATACGGGCCGAGCGCGAGCAGCTCGTCCAGCCAGCGTCTCGCCTCGAACGGGCTCCTGAAGGCCCAGAACTGCTCGAGCGCCAGCAGCAACCGGGCGCCGAGCCCGGGATCTACGCCGATCGCCCAGGTCATCGCGGCGCGGATGTTCGGCAGCTCGGGCTCGACGAGCTCGGGGCGCTCGCCGCCTTCGGACTCGAGCCGGAAGTTCGCGGACAGGGCGAGCTCGACCAGCCAGTCCGCGAGCCGCCGCCGCAGCGCCGCGGCTTCACCGGACGCCTCGAGCCGCTCGCCGGCGTACTCGCGAATCGTCTCCAGCATCCAGTAGCGCTCGTCGGTCTGCCGCAGCAGGCTCTTCTCGACGAGCGACTGGATCGCGTCGAGCCCGGCGCCGCACACCGTCCCCGCAGCGTCGAGGGTGCAACCGCCGGCGAAGACGGCGAGCCGCGCGAAGGGCGACTTCTCCTCGCCGGAGAGCAGCTCGTACGACCAGTCGATCGTCGCGCGCAGCGTCTGCTGCCGCGGGTCGGCGTCGCGGCCGCCCCTGAAGAGGTCGAGCCGCCGCGAGAGCCGCTCGAGGATCTGCTCCGGCGAGAGCGCCTTCGTCCGAGCGGCGGCGAGCTCCAGGGCCAGCGGCATGTTGTCGAGCCGGCGGCACAGCTCCTCGGCGGCGTGACTCTCCGGCAGCCGGCTTCGCTCGGAGAAGAGGGCGACGGCGTCCGCATCGGCCAGCGGCCGCACCTCGTACTCCACCTCGCCGCGGACACGCAGCAGCTCACGCGAGGTGACGAGCAGCCGCAGGTTCGGACACGCCTCGACGAGCGCCGCCAGCTCCGGAGCCGCGTCGATCACCTGCTCGAGGTTGTCGACGACCAGCAGCAGCTCCCGCGTCCCGACGATCCTCGCGAGCTCTCCGTCGCCGCCGAGCGTCCCCGCGATCGCGGGCACGACGAGCTCGGGATCGTGAATCGTCGCCAGCGGCACCCAGAACACGCCGCCCCTGAACTCCGGCACGAGCTCGGCCGACGCCTCGATCGCGAGCCGCGTCTTCCCGGTTCCGCCGGGGCCGGTCATGGTCACCAGGCGCGCGTGGTCGTGCCGCAGGAGCGCCGTGACCTCGGCGACGTCGTGCTCGCGCCCGACGAAGGAGCTGGCCGGCCGCGGCAGGTTCGTGTTCGAGATCGTCTTCAGCGGCGGGAACGGCCGGTCGCCGAGCTGGAAGATCGCGACCGGCCGGTCGAAGTCCTTCAGCCGGTGCTCGCCGAGGTCGACCAGCACCAGGCTGTGACCGGGCTCCAGAGTGGCGCGCGACGGCGCGGTCAGCAGGACCTGGCCGCCGTGGCCTGCCGCCGCGACGCGGGCGCCGAGATGCACGTCCTCGCCGACGTAGCCCTCGTCGATCACGTGCGGCGTGCCGGTGTGGAGGCCGATGCGCACGGCGATCGGGCCCTCCGCGAGACGACGCTGTGCGTCCTCGGCAGCGGCGACGGCGGCCGCGGCGTGCGGGAAGGCCACGAAGAACGCGTCGCCCTGCGTGTCGACCTCGACGCCGCCGTGGCCGGCGAAGGCCTCGCGCAGCACGCGCCGGTGCTCGGCGAGCACCTCGCCGTAGCGCTCCGGGCCGAGCTCGTGCAGCAGCCTCGTCGAGCCCTCGATGTCGGTGAACAGCAACGTCACCGTGCCGGTCGGCAGCTCGCGCACGCGGTCATCATGCTCGGGATGCGCGCGTACGTGACGGGAGCGTCCGGGTTCGTCGGCTCGCACGTCGCGCGCGAGCTGCGCGAGCGCGGGGCCGAGGTTCGCGACGAGTTCGTCGAGCTCGGCGACCGCGCCGGTCTGGAGCGCGCACTGGCCGGCTGCGACGCGGCCTTCCACGTCGCCGCGCTGTACAGCTTCGACGAGCCGGCGCGAGAGCTCGAGCGCGTCAACGTCGAGGGAACGCGGAACGTGGTCGAGGCCTGCCGCGCCGCCGGCGTCCGGCGGCTGGTGCACACGAGCTCCTCGGCGACCTGCGGGCCGGTGCCGGGCCGCGCGGCCGAGGAGGACGACGAGCCGCCGTCATGGGAGCTCGCCGTCCCCTACAAGCGGACGAAGCTGGAGGCGGAGCGGCTGGTGCTCGGCTCCGGGCTCGACGCCGTCGTCGTCAACCCGACCACGCCCGTCGGCGAGGGCGACTGGCGGCCGACGCCGACCGGCCGCATGATCCAAGCCGTGGCGCGCGGCCGCTACCGCGCGTTCCTCGACATCGGCCTCAACGTCGTCGACGTGCGCGACGTCGCACGCGGGCACGTGCTCGCGCTCGAGCGCGGGCGCGCCGGCGAGCGCTACCTCCTCGGCGGCGTCGACCTGACGCTCGAGGAGCTCTTCTCGGCGGTGGCAGACCTGGCGCAGCGGCCTCGGCCGCGCGTTCGCGTGCCGTACGCCGCAGTCCGGGTGGGCGCGCTGCTCGGGGTCGTCAACCGCAACGAGGCGCTGCTCGCGCGACTACCGGCGTACTTCTCGTCGGCGAAGGCGGAGCGGGAGCTCGGCTACCGCCCCGGGCCGGTCGAGCCGGCGCTGGCGCGCGCGGTCGCCTATGCGCTCGGGCGCCCGCAACCCGGACTGCGCTAGCCGTGGAGCGGCTCAGCGACGGTGCCTGAGCCAGTGCGTCAGCTCGCCGAGCACGATCACGCCGAGGAAGACCAGGCCGACGACCAGCATCGCCTCGATCACTTCCTTGCCTTCCTGCGCGGCGGTCTTCGCGGCGAGCGGCAGCATCGGCGCGGATCCTACTCCACGCGCAGCGCGTGTCTCGCGAGGGCCTGCTCGGCCTCGGCGCCGGGCCGCCACGCGAGGCGCGCCGCCTCGCCGCGGCCGAGCGTCGCGGCCGTGGCCGCCCACGCCTCGCCGTCGCCCGGCAGGCCGTCGGCGCGAAGCTGGGCGCAGAGGGAGATCAGCTCGGCGAGGTCGCTGACCGCCTCGACCGGGCCCGCCTCGGCGACGCGCACGAGCCCGTGCGCGTACAGGTAATCGCCGAGCAGGAGCGCCGTGTCGTCGTCGGCGGGCGCGAACAGGCGCGCGCGTCCGTAGTGGAGCAGGTAGCCCTCGTAGATCGTCTCCAGCCCGAGCGCGTACCGCTCCTCGGCGAGCGGCGAGAAGACGGCCTCGCGCTCCGGCTCGTCCGCCCGCGCCTCGCGCCAGAGCCGGCTTTCCCGCGCGGCCTCCTCGACGATCGTCCCCCAGAGGTCGAGCGTTACAGCCAGCCCGCCAGCTCCTTCGTCCAGTAGCTGACGACGAGGTCGGCGCCGGCGCGGAAGATCGCCGTCAGCGACTCGAGCGCGGCCTGCCGCTCGTCGAGCCAGCCGCGCGCGCCCGCCGCCTTCAGCATCGCGTACTCGCCCGAGACGTTGTAGGCGCCGACCGGGAGGTCGAACCGCTCGCGCACCGCGCGCAGGACGTCCAGGTTCGGCAGCGCCGGCTTGACGAGCAGCGCGTCGGCGCCTTCTTCGACGTCGAGCGCGCACTCGCGCAGCGCCTCGCGGACGTTCGCTGGGTCCAGCTGGTAGCCCCGGCGGTCGCCGAAGGCGGGCGTCGAGTCGGCCGCCTCGCGGAAGGGGCCGTAGAAGGCGGAGGCGTACTTGGCCGCGTACGAGACGACGGGCGTCTCGCCGTAGGCTTGCTCGTCGAGGGCAGCGCGGATCGCGCCGACGCGGCCGTCCATCATGTCGCTCGGGCAGACGGCGTCCGCGCCGGCGGCGGCGTGGCTGACCGCGGTGCGCGCGAGCAGCTCGACACTCGCGTCGTTGTCGACCTCCTCGCCGTGGAGCACGCCGCAGTGGCCGTGCGACGTGTACTCGCAGAGGCACACGACGGTCAGCAGGACGAGCCCCGGCGACGCTTCGCGCAGCGCCCGCAGCGCGCGCTGGATCACGCCGTCGTCGTCCCACGCGCCGGAGCCCTCGGCGTCCTTCTCGTCGGGGATG